>DATMMY010000128.1:0-12668 GCA_035569515.1 Candidatus Solibacter sp.
AGCCGGAATGCTGCAACCTGCGACCATCGCAATGGACGCCCCCGAGATTGCGCAGCAGCATTCATCGGCTACTTCTGAATTCCCCACTTTCCTGTTCCACGCGTTGCGATGTAGAGGAAGACGAAACAATAGATCACCGCCGGTTCGCCCTGGTTCACGATAGGAACGTAACTCCCATGCATATGGGCATGGACCATGAAATACGCGGCGGCCATCTGGCCGCTGGTGATAAATGCGGCAATGCGGGTGAACAAACCTATCGCGATGAGAACACCTCCGCCAAACTCAATGATCCCGGCAATCAGCATCATAGGAACATGCACCATGGATTGACCGCCCAGAACGCCAAAGAGTTTTTGTGCGCCGTGACAGGCAAATAAAAATCCGATGACAATACGCATTGGAGCGTAAGCAGTGGGTTCAAACTTCGATAGAAACTTCATGCATTCTTCCTTTCAATTCAAAGATTCTTAACTGCCTGGAGTTTTCCTGCTTTTTCTCAGCTTCCCTCTGGGCTGCGTTCTTAGTTGCGTTCTTGCCGCGCTTTCATCTTCTATGTTGTGGCTTTGCTGAACCGGTATTCTAAATCTCGGGTCTTGTATCCGTCAGGAATTAGTTTCATATCCTGCTTGTAGTGCTCCACAATCGATTTCAGATACTTCGGTAACGGCGTATATGTGGCTCCCAGCTCTTCTTTGCTGCGCTGGTTGTCGAGCCCAGACATCCATGGATCGCTGAACGGCGAACAGTTCGGCAGCAGCTTCAGCTCTTCGAGCCTGGCCCTGGGTGCGCGAATGACCTGCAGCTTTGCCGGGAGCAATTCCGCCAGCATAACCAGGAATTCATCCAGGGAGACCGTTTCATCCTGCGATAGATTGAAGGCCCGTCCTTTGCCCTGCCCCGTTTCCATCAGATCGACCGCCACTCGGGCGACATCAGGGCAATATACATGGCGAAGCGGCAAACCCGCATCGTCCGGTATCAGGATTGGGCCGCCATCTTGCATCCTTCGCAGGTATCCCAGGATACGGCCATAGTGGTCGCGCTCACCGTTGATCATGGGGGCGCGCAACGACGTTACAGGAAAACCATCTTTCTCCCACGCGTGGAACAGATGGTCCTCGGCTTCCCGTTTGTTGATTCCGTAGAGCCAATTGCGATAATCCGACTCTTGTTCCGGCAGAGGCGGCGTTATGAGTTCGCCTTCATAGTCTTCTTCGCGGAAAGGCCGGGAGAGATTTTTTCTGATCAGATAAACCTGGCCGGTGCCGATGAAGATGTAATGGCCGGTCCGCTGCTTGAGAACCTCCAGGGTGGTCAGCGCGTCGGCGCCGGTGTAGAGCGTTGTGTCAATTACCGCATCGAAGCTGCGCGAACTAATCGCCTTCTCCAGGTCCTGCTTGCGGCTCCGGTCGCCATAGACGCGTTCCACGCCCGGTGGAAGCCCGCCGAGCGTAACTCCGCGATTGAAGACCGCAACCGAATGTCCGCGGTCGCATAAAAGCTCGACGATAGACAAACCGAGATTACGCGTTCCGCCGATGATCAGGACTCGAATATGGCACTCCTGCGGAGATTGAATGAATCAAGCATTATAGATGGCTTACTCCCCACCCGCAGCAATCCCCGATTCCCAATCGCTTGCAGACAGAGATTTGCCGGAGAAAAGAAGCTTGCAGGGAGGGGCCACAGGAAGGGGCTTACAGAAAAACGATGCGGCGGAAGCGAGTCAACAGTCAACGTTGTCGCAACCGCCGCACGGAAACATTCCCTGGTGGAGTCTCAGCAGGTCATTGATCTTTGATCAATGATCATTGTGCTGTGATGCAAGTAGCGATCGCGGCTTGGCCGGTTCTGGCTTTGGAGATCGGCGTGGGACCGGGGATCGGGGTTGGACTGGGACTCGGAACCGGGGTGGGACTCGGGCTAGGACACGCAGCAGGAACCACTGGATGCGGACCATTGTGCACCGGCCTCGGGTAAAAACCACCGGACGGATAACTTGAGGATGAAGGATAGCCAGCCGGCGCGGTGGAGCTCCATGAGGAGTTGGTCGACGACAGCGAGATTGGAGGCGCTGCCTGATGGCCCAGGTAGTTGGCGGGATTGGTTGGACTGGCTCCGGCCCTCACAAAGATGATGTCCGCGTTGACAGTGATGCTCGAATCGAAAGTGCCATCGGTGCGCACTGTTACGGTTCCGGTTGATCCGGAAAGCGAGTCGGGTTGCGGCAATACGCTGGTGGAGATGGCTCCGCCCGAGTTATTGATGGTCACGTACACGTCGATCGACTGGCCGTTTAAGGTCTCGCTGCCGCTGTTCTTCATGTACAGCGCGTTCACATTGACAGGCACCGCGCCGCCGCCCATTGGTACATCTTGCGTCCGGTGCATAATGGTGTCGGCGCCGCCGGTCGAGCTCTGGATGGCCACTCCCTTCAGGGTCACCACGCTGGGCGAAAGGCCACTGACACTGCTCAGATCGACGGAAGCCCCGGATCCGGTTTGTAAGAGATCAAAGCCGGCGGTCTGGGCGGAAGCCAGCGGCAAACAGGCAAGCAACACAGCCGCTGACACAAGTAGACAAAACAATCTGAAATGACGATTCATGGAATACGCTCCTAAATTCACTGATAAGTTACAAATGGATGGAAGCCAGCGTCTTCTCCTGAATCACCAAAAATGATTGCGGACAATTGCAATTGTGAAACCGCTTTAATTTCCCCCAAGCAGCGCCTCGGGCGCGATGGGAGCGAGCTGACGAATGATCCGGTCGCCTTCCACCACGGAAATAGATTCACCCATGGATTCCACCAGCTTCAGGAAGGCCGGATCGAGCCAGGCGAGCGGCTCTACCTCCTCAAAGGCAAACAGCTTGTAAGAGCCCGGGCGAACGGCCGTGAAGGTAAATGTGCTCTTGTCCTGGGTGGAGGTCGCCCGGTACATGTGCGCCGCTTGTTGCAACTCGGGCGTCGTGGGCACCAGGACCACTGTGGCCCGGCGAGGCTTGCTATCGTCAGCAACTACGCCGGAGATTTGGGCGCCGTTGCCGGCCAGCACAATGCGCAACAGTCCTGGCTGACCTGCCGAGACATTGAGTTCTCCGCCAATGACATCGGCGTCGCCGAAAGTTACCGCTTTGATCCAGACCCCGTCCGGGAGCGGATCGAGCGCGAGACTCCAGAGCCCTGGAGTCACTCCGGAGAGCCGTATGCTTCCATTCGCACCGGCGGGGCTCACCGGCGGGGCTCCCAGCGCCAGACCTTCCGAGGGCGTAAGCCGGACCGTGAGATGTGGAAGGCTACGCGGGGCACCCTCCATTTCCACAATTCCGGTGATATCAAAGCCGGGCGTGAGGGCCACGGCCAGGTTCTCCTGCGAGGCCGTCCCGCTCACCTCGACAGGAACGCGTCCACCCAATGCATACTTGCCGTGGAGTTGCGATGCCACCAGCCAGTAAGAGCCGGGCGCGATGCCTCGGAACTCAAACCGTCCAGTGGCCTTGTCAACTGCCGCCGAAGCGCGGTTGATGTAGGACGCGGCCTTACCGTCATTGTGGGCCAGCACCACCTGGATCTGGCTTCCGGCAAAGTCTTCAATAGGACTCCAGATGCGGCCGCGAAGGGTAACAGCGCGGACTCTCGCGAGAGGGAAATTTACGTCTGCGAGTTCGCCGCCTTCCGGAAGAAAAATCTGCGAGGCGGACGCCGGGTCCGGCACTCCTGGATAGTACAGCGAGGACAAGGGCTCCTGAACTTCCGGAACCAGGGCATTGCTATCGGGCGGACGAGTCAGCGGAGCGCCGCGTGGAGTGGCCAGCAGAAAGTAGCGTCCCGCTGGCAGAGCATATACCCGGTACTCTCCACGGTCGTTCGAAACCGCACCACCCACGGGAATTAACTGCCGTTTGCCAGTAGCGTAGCTGAATCGCAACACCTGAATTCCTACGCCTTGCAGTGGGTCGCCCTCTTCGTCCAGGACGCGTCCGGAGATCGCTCCAAGGGGTACGACCTTTATTAGCAGATCACGCAGCCTTTGTCCGGGAAAAAGGGACACCACCGTCCCCGAGCCCTCGGGCGTGCGCGAGCCGTAAACCTGGCGAGCGAAACCGGCCTTCTCCACCCACAGCCGGTAATTGCCAGACTCAAGCTGGATGGCAAAGTGACCGTCGCCATCGGTATCTGTGCTGATGGGAGACGGAAGCTCGCTACCCGCCCCAGCCTTTATGTAGATCACATGGGCGTGCTTGAGCGGAGCACCGGTAACTCTATTGACCACCGTTCCTTCCAGCAGAGCAATAGAAGACGGTGGCGACTGGACAAAGAGCCCACCGAGGACGGCGATAAAGCTGAATATCTTAAGGTAATTAAGAGACACGGTTAAAGAACTCGCGCAAGATTGTGGTCCGGCCTGCTTGCTATGCCGGCCGGGGCACTGTCCGAGCATAGATTAAAAAGAGGAGTAGAAAAGCCGAAGATCAGCCAGACAGCCGAAGGCTCTTAGCAACAGCAGAAAAAATCAATAAATAGCAAACTGCTCGTGGCCAGCATCCTGACCCAGACGATTCCGGAGCTTTCACTCTCAGGAACGGCCCCCAACAGAAAATAGATTGCAACTTGAGGCCCTTCGCGCGCGTCTAATTGGTAAGTTAGTACGAATTTCTGATTTACTGATTTTCTGATTCGTGCTAAAGTCGCTATCAAGTTGGGGATGCTCATATGGCAGTAGAGAAACCTGTGCGGAAGTTCATACGCGTGCGCGAACGCAATCAGATCACCTTGCCTCAGGAAATCCTCTCGGGAACACCTATTAACGTCGGGGACTTTCTGGAGATCACTCGAACTGACGACGGACTGATTCACCTTAAACCTACAGTCTTAGTGATTGCGCACTCTCCTGAAGCTCAGCGTGAAGAGGCCCACGCTGACGATGACATTGCCAACGAAAGATACAAAACTTTTGACACCGCAGCGGAGTTGATGGGAGATGTTGAATCCAAACGGAAGCGGAGGCGGAAGACCGCGGCCGTTGCCGCGTCGGCCGCAAGATGAAGATCTCGCCTGACCTCGCCTCGGTCAATCTGAAATAGCAGCTTGTATAATTCCTGCCGCCATGTTGCGGAGGATTATACGAGCGACATAAAAATCCAGTTACACCCCACTGACCGTTTTTATCGACACCTGGATGTCTTGCTTGAAGCGCTCGATGATAACGAGGAATTCGAAGCGGATTTGGCAAATGCCCTGAAATCCCTTGAGAAATCAAGTTGGGATGCACCTTTTAAGCGCCACGGGCTCTCTGGTCATGATTTCGCTTGTCCCATCAACAATGAATTCTTATTAGTCTTCCGCAGAGAAACAGATCGAGACGCTCACGGAAGGCCTCTGCTCATCCACTTTTACTTGAAAACTATCGAACGTGTTGGGGCATAAGCTTCCCGATCAGGTCTGAAATGAAACCTAGTGAGATTAGCGTTAATGCTACCCAATTCCAAGCAATAGTATGAGAAGCAAACCAGAGACGAAGCTCCTTTTTTGAATTCAGTGGAATTCCCTCCTGGCTTTTCAGAACTTCAGCCGCATTGGCCGCCTTCAGAATTTCAAAAAGCTTGGCGGCTCCTTCTTCCGACCGGATGCTCCGGCGGACCAGGATAGCGTCTATCACAAGCCAAATCCCGCCAGCAGTAGTGAGGCAAGAACCAGCGATTTCGAAGCAATTGCTCATTAGCCCCTCTGTTTTTTATAGCACTCTTTATTCGAATCATGTTATAGAGAGATGGCGGTCGTGTCGCGGGTTACGAGAGGTTTTTATTTCAATCTTCAAGATCGCTGAAGAACATTTCGTGTCGCAGACTGGTTCTTGGATAAAATTAGATTTATGTTTGACCTGGACCAGTTCGTCGCAGATTGCCGCAACGCCCTGCAGGGCGATGCATCGTCCGCGTTTCTGCGTGAGGTGGTGGCGCGTGCCGTGTCTGATCCGTCGGCGGTCATTAAAGGATTGGGTGAACCGCAGCGCGCCGAGATGCAACAGCTCTACCGTTCCTACGAGCTTACAATCCTGAATGTGATCTGGGCGCCCTGGATGACATTGTTGCCCCATAATCACCAGATGGCGGCAGTGATTGGAATCTACACCGGCCGCGAGGACAACATATTCTGGCGTCGCGTGCCGGACAGTCACGGTAGCGAGATAGAAGCTGCGGGCGCAAGATCGCTGTGCGCCAAAGATGCTGAGCCACTGGGACGCGACATCATTCATTCGGTAACCAATCCGATTCCCCGCTTGACCGGCGCCATTCACGTATACCGAGGGGACTTCTTCGGTGTCCCGCGCAGCGAATGGGATCCTGAAACGCTCCTGGAGCAGCGTTGCGACGGAGAGAAAATGGCGCGCCGGTTCGTAGAAGCAAATGCGCTTTTCGGGAAGCTCTGACACGGACGTTTCAGAACGATCCTCATGAAAACGCCACAGCTTCGCCATCGCCTGGCCGTCTGTTCTAAAATGCAAGTCTCTGCCCGACCAACACAATAACGCCTCCACCACCCCAAGCTCTTCTCCGCTTGCGCGGCGGCTGGGGCTGTTCGACGCCACCATGCTCGTCATGGGAGGTACCGTGGGTGCTGGGATTTTCATGAATCCTTATGTTGTGGCCCAGCAGGTGCATACGTCGGCGTTGATTCTGGGCGCATGGATTCTTGGAGGAGTAATCGCGCTGACTGGCGCGTTCATCTATGCCGAGTTGGCTGACCGGATGCCCAACGTGGGCGGCCAATACGCTTACCTGCGTGAGACGTACCATCCTTTAATTGCCTTTCTGTATGGATGGGTGCTGCTGCTGGTCATCCAGACTGGTGGTATGGCTGCCGTCACCGTAACGTTTGCACGCTATTTTCTCGAACTCAGCGGACTGTCTCTGGCTGACTGGCAGATTGCCGTTGTCGCGCTGCTCATTCTTACAGTGGTCAATTGCCTGGGTGTGCGCGCCGGAGGCGCCGTGCAAAGCGCCCTAATGGTCATGAAGATCATTGCCATTGCCTTATTGGTTCTGGCGGGTGGATTGCTGGTCCGGGTTTCTCATCTGTCTTTTCAGCCTGTACTGGACCAACCGGCCTCTCCGCGGCTGCTGTCTTCGTTTGGCGCGGCCATGGTGCCTGTGATGTTCGCTTACGGCGGATGGCAGACGGCTTGCTTTGTGGCCGGCGAGCTAAAGCAGCCACGGCGGGACCTGCCTCGTGCATTGGTGCTGGGCGTGATTGGCGTTGCGCTGCTCTATACATCGGTAAATTTCGTCTGCCTGCGCGCCCTGGGCGTTCAAACCCTGGCGAACACCGAGACACCTGCGTCGGCAGTCATGCGAATTGCCTGGGGAAATCCCGGGGCCACCATCATCGCATTGGGGATTGCAATTTCCACGCTGGGATTTCTGAGCCAGAGCGTGCTCACGGCGCCGCGCGTCTACTTTGCCATGGCGGAAGATAAGGTCTTTTTTCGCCAGCTTGCCTGGCTGCATCCCCGCACACGCGTTCCGGTAGTTGCCATTGTTCTGCAGAGCGTATGGACCGTGGTGATCCTGCTTTCGGGGAAATATAACCAGATCCTGAACTACGTGACCTCAATGGATTGGATCTTCTTCGGGCTTTCGGCAAGCTGCCTGTTTGTCCTGCGACGCCGGGACCCGCACGGGGCCAAGGTCCGCATGCCCGGACATCCGTTTACCACAGCGTTTTTCTGCCTGGCCTGTGCCGGACTGGTGGCCAATACGGTTTACAAGTTTCGCCGCGATACGTTGATTGGCATGGCCATCCTGGTTTCAGGAGTGCCCGTGTACTACATTTGGAAGTATTACATTTTGAAGAGGTCCTCACACGCATGAATCCTTCCCGAAGCACTGCCCATTCTCCTTACATGGATTGGGCCAAGCTGCACTCCACGGCAAAATTCAATCTGGCTACCAGCGGCATGGTGGGGTTCCCCTTGTCCGAGTTGGACGTTCGGATCAACGAATTGGAGATCAACGGCGTCAATCCCTATGGCTACGCGCCTTTGCTGGAGGCAATCTCGACGCGCTACCGCGTTCCCCAGGAATGTGTGGTCACCGCCACCGGAACCTCGCTGGCCAACTATCTGGCGCTGGCCGCCACCACCGAACCCGGAGATGAGATTCTTGTGGAGGAGCCCAGTTACGACCCCATTCTCGGCGCGGCCCAATACCTGGGGCTGGAGGTCAAGCGCTTCCAGCGGCCCGCCGCGCGGAACTTTGACATAGACCTTGAGGATCTTGAGCGGAAGCTCACCACTCGTACCCGGCTGATCGTGATCACCGACATGCATAACCCCAGCGGAGCCTTGTGCCCGGAGACCGTGTTGCAGCAGATTGCTACGCTGGCCCGCAAATCAGGCGCATACGTTGTGGTGGACGAGGTCTACCGGGAGATGCTCTTTGAAGAGCAGCCGCGCAGCGCTTTCCTGCTTGATCCCGAGCGGTTCATCATTACTACCAGCCTCACCAAAGCTTATGGCTTGAGCGGCCTGCGATGCGGGTGGCTGCTGGCCCCACGCCATGTGGCCCGGCGCATGTGGCAGATTCATGATCTGCACGGCGCCACCTATGCTTACCCGGCGGAGCTGCTGAGTGTGATTGCCTTCTCACGGCTCGCACATATTTCAAGCAGCATGAAACCCCTGCTGGATGCCAACCGCAAACTACTGCATGACTTTCTTGTGTCGCGCGACGATCTGGATTATTTCTGGCCGGAATACGGGACCATCGTCTTCCCTCACCTGCGTACCGGCAACGCGGACGAGTTCTGCACCCTGCTGCGAAATGACTTTGAAACAACCGTAGTCCCCGGCAGGTTCTTCGAAGCGCCGGACCGGTTCAGGATTGGCGTCGGCTCTCCTACCGAACTGGTGCGGGCCGCGCTCGAACAGTTGGGACGCGGGCTGGACAAATACAAAACCGTTCTTGCCGCTGATTTGCGCTGATGAACGGCTGATGAAAAAGGCCGGGCATCAGCCCGGCCTTACCACAAAAGAAGACTCTGTTGATTCTGTCGAGGATTATTCTTCCTTGTCGTTTGTGTCGATGAAGAATTTCTCCTTGTTGACTTTTGAACCCGGTGGGGCCTGGAACAGCGAGGCATCGGGCTCTCCGCGCTTGATCTCGGTAAGCCGGAAAACGGTTTCGCCCATGCGCGGATCGTTGCGCTTGCTGAGCACTACCGTGTGCAGATCCGGCGAATACCAGGTTTCCGAGGTGATCTCGATGGGGCGCTCATTGCCGATTGCGCCGGCGGGAATTGTCCGGGTCTCGCGCTTACCTTCGGCGGATACTCCCTCAATCGTCTGCGTACCCAGCGATTCACGCTTCACTTCTCCGGGCTGCTCTCTCCAGCGCTCTTTCGAGACGCCAGGGGGCGCCGCAGCACCGGCCATCACCCTGACCCTCTTTCCTTCTTCAATCCTGACAATTTTCGCGTCGGGATGATTCTCTTCTTCCACCGGCTGAGTGCCGGACTTGAAAACGAATTCCGTTCCCGCAACCGGATCATGAATGGACACCACCTTCACCCCATTCACCTGCAAGCTGCCAATCTTGCCTAAGGTCTCTTCCCGCCGCGTGCGGCCCTGGCTGTCTCGGGCCAACGACGCAGAGCTCTTATTCGAGATGCGATTGCCGTCCGCCAAAAGCTGGGTGATTTCCGTCACTGCCGTTGCCGTATAGGGCGATCCCTTGACCGTTTCCCTGTCGCCTCCCATTTCTGCGCTGTAGAAGACGAAGTTGCCGGCAAAATCGCCTTCAGGATGTTCGACTCTCCATTCCGGTCCCTGCCCGGCTCCTTGTCCCATGCCCTGTCCCACACCCTGGGCCGTAGACTTCTGCACGAACATAAACGGCTGATTTGGCTTCACCGGAGCCGGCGCCGACTCCTGAGCCACGGCCCCGGCAACGAGCAGCGCAACGGCCGCAGTCAACACAAAAAGATTTTTCATTGATTATTCTCCTTAAAGTATCAAGACTCTCTACTGAACAAATCTCACAGCATAGGGTGTGCCATCGTGCCCTACTACAAAATCGGCGACAACCCGGCGCTCTGAAAGCTCCTCGCTCACCGGCGCCCCGGCCAGCCTGATATCGCTGCCCCGCGCCTCCAAACGGACGATTCGTAAACCGTCTGTGGCCACTGTGGGATCATAGGAGGGCAGCGCCAGGAAATCCTCGACAGTGGCAGTCTTCCGCGCTCTCCCTGAAGCATTGAGCCCGGCATTCTCTCGATGGCTGGCTTGCGCCACTTTCTCCTCCCCTGCAAATTCCGTATTCTGCGGGGGAATCAGGTGGACTGCTCTGTTGCCGGCGTTGGTTACCGGCGCATGAACTGGACTCCTGATCGCTCGCAGCAGCGCAACTGACAGAACAAGGCAGGCAACCGAGGCCAGCACGATCCGCGTGCGCTGCGTGCGCCTGCGCCGAATATGATGCGACCGAAATGCTCCCGCCAGTGCGCTATAGATCTCCGGAGGCGCACTCCGGTCCACCGTCTGGCCAAGATGCCGTAGCGCCTCAGACAGCCGCTCTTCAGGTTGTTTCGTCTGGCCCGTCATCTTGCGTGTCATCTTGAGCAACCCAGACCTTTCATTTTTGTGCTTAATTTCATTCTCAGCATGTTCCTTGCCCGGTGCAGGCGTGAAGCCACCGTGCCCGTGGAGCATTGCAAGACCTCAGCCGCGGCCGGATAGCTCATCTCCTCCAGATCACACAAGATCACAACTTCACGATACGGCTCAGGAAGCGCCAGCACGGCTTTTTGCAGATGCTCCAACAGTTCCGCCTGGCTCAGATCTTCCAGCATATCCAGGTCGCTGGATGGCTCAGTGGCGTCATCTCCAAACAACTCTTCTTCCCTGGGAAGTCCCCTCATGCTGCGCCGCGTGAGGTTCCGCGCCATTCCGAACAGGTATGCGGCCAGCGGGCCTTTGGCCGGATCGTAAGTCTTGAAGTTGCTGATCAGTTGCATAAAAACTTCCTGGGTGACCTCTTCCGCAGTCGACCGGTTTCCACTCATGTGCAACACAAACCGATAGATGTTGCCCTGGTAACAATCGTAGAGAGCGCGGAAGGCCTCTTCACTGCCTCTGGCGAGTTGCCGCAACAACTCCTGTTCGTTAGTTGCCGGTTCTGCCATTGGTCTGCCGAGTGGGTCAGCCTTGCTCCTACTATGACTTGCCGCGAGATGGAGAGACCATTCCAATTTATTTTTAAGGCTCACGAGTGAGACGTGCGGAAAGGCTTTTAGTTAGGAGACGGCGCACGGACGCAACCAAAACCCAGTTTCACCGCGGAGGCGCGGAGGCGCGGAGAAAAGCAAAATCAAAACCAAAGCGTCGCATGTTCGTCGCGCTCATAGCAGGCCCCCGGAAATGAATCTCCAGCGATCTTTTTTAGGGGTTCTCCGCGTCTCCGCGCCTTCGCGGTGAAACTGGTTTTTAGTCGTCTCCGCGTCGCAGCCTGCCCTCGAGCACGGCGGAGGGTGTCTCAGTGCTAGGCTTTGTTTTTGGTTGCGGCCAACAACTCCAGGCAAGCATCTTCCGCAGCATAGTCATAGCGGCTGGGGTCGAGGATCTGGGGTGGATTTGCGCGCTCCCAGGCAATCGTTGTTTTGAGCGCCTGCTCGATCTCCACCGGCTCACGGTAGCCAAGTTCGCGGCGAATCCGGGTGGTATCCGGGAGCCAGTGCTGTTGCAGATTGCCATTCTTTTTCAAATGGGCGGGCGCAACGGCAGAAGGCGCTACCGTGATCTCTCCTCGCCAGCCTGCGGCCTCGGCAATTTTTCTGGTCCATTCCAATTCGTTCCATCCGTGTGGCTCAGCTACGTTGTAAACTCGTCCGGCTGCTTGTTCTGAAGTGATGGCCGCCACAATGGCTGCACCAACGTTCTCCACATAGCCCCACGGCCCGCGCCATTGGGCTGCGGCTTCATCCATGAGAATCACTTTCCTTCCATCATCTACGCGCTTCACGATATGAAAAAGCCGGTGCAGCCGATCCCCGGGACCGTAAACGAACGGCAGCCGAAGAATAGTGCCCGGCAACTCCTTGTCTGAGAGGATGGTCTGCTCCACAGGAATCTTGTCATACTCTGTATCTACCCATGCAAATGTGCCCCGCAGCACTTGAATCATCTGGGGTGGATAGGTTTGACGCGTAGTCCGCAAATCGGCATCTTCTGCCAGCGGGATCGGCTGCAGCGGCCCTTTTTCAAGACCCTGCAGAATGGCGCAGGCACGGTAGACATCCATACTGCTGAGCGCGACCACTCGCCGCGCAATGCCCTTGAACGTATCCATCAACTCGCGCGCCTGGCGTCCGCTGCTGAGGATGAAATCCACCACCACATCAGGAGCTAGTTCACGAAAAGCTTCAGCGTAATTCGGCAGTTCCTGGCGGTCGCCTTGAATGTGCTTCAGTTCGGGATAAAAGTTCTGCTCCGCGCCGCGATGAAACAGCGTGATCTCATGGCCGAGCTGCTGCAATCGCGGGACGACCGCCGGCCCGATGAAGCCGTTGCCGCCGATGAGCAATATCCGCATAAAAATCTCGCAAAGCTCTGTTCAACTATATTATTACCTCTTGAGGAACCAATGGCTGGTTATTCAAAAAGATCGCT
>DATMMY010000129.1:0-4045 GCA_035569515.1 Candidatus Solibacter sp.
GCCACGACTTTTTCTTTGCCCGGGATGACCACATACTCGGTGCTGAAGTCCCCTTCGATGTCAACACCCAGTTGGCTCTTGGGCAGATCTTTGATGTGGCCAAGCGAGGCTTCGACTTCATAGTCCTTGCCCAGGTACTTATTGATGGTCTTCGCCTTGGCCGGCGATTCGACAATGACTAGTGATTTTGCCAAGTTTCCTTTTCCGTTGTTTCCTTTTCGTTTAGATTACTTAGATCGTTCGAAGCTAACACATTCGAAAAGCTACTAGCTACTGGCTGCTAGCTTCTGGCTCCACCTTCGTAATGCAGGCTGCGTCCAATCGTCCTGCTGATTTCTCCGTTATTAGCATCACCAGAGAGTTAACATGCGTTGCATTTCGATGAAGAAAAGTCACCGGCTATTGGCTCCTTGCTCCTGGTGGACCTTTCGTAACTCCAGGCTTTGCTAAGCGCCCCGCTGATTTTTCCGCCACAGAAGTGACCAGAGAAGTTAACATCCTTTGCACTTCGACCAGTTTTTTCTCGAAGTCCTGATGTGCATCATTTGTAAGAAGCTTCAAATCTCGTGCGAAAAGCAGGTGATACTCGAGTTCAGCAGCGGAGCCGCGTGCGATCTGTAAAAATCTTGCGAACTCGCCGTCAGACCGTCTTCCGCAACCCTCTGCGATGTTAGCACCCACAGACACCGCAGCGCGACGTATCTGGCTCGTCAAACCATAAATCTCATCTCGCGGAAAACTCCTCGTGGCTTGATAAACCTCAAGGGCCAAGCTGTGCGATTTCTGCCAAACCCTAAGCTCTTTGAAATCTTTCACGATAGTCCTCCCGGTTTGCGTTTTAGCTAGCAGCCACCAGCTAGTAGCTAGAAGCTTTTTACAAAATTCTTTCCCGGCATCTGCTTGATTTTCCCGCTGAGCTCTAGTTCAAAGAGAACGGTGAACACCTCCGATGATGAAATTTTTGGCTCTAGCTTTTCGATGATTTCGTCGATGTGGGTCGACTCGTGCCCTTTCAGAATAGCTAGAACGGCCTTTTCTCCCGGTGAAAGCTTGTCCTCGGAAAACAGGTTACCGGTCTGTGGGCTTCTGTCTGATGCGGCAACCGGGCTCTGGGATTCAAGCTGGTCTTTGATGGTCGCCGGCAGTTCCTCCCAAACATCCTCCCATGTAGCGGTGAGTTTGGCTCCCTGCTTAATGAGAGTGTTCGGCCCCCAGGAGTTCTTGGAAATTACGTTGCCGGGCACAGCGAAAAGCTCGCGGCCTTGTTCCAGGGCACACCTGGCGGTAATGCGAGTGCCGCTGTACTCGGCGGCTTCCACCACCAGCACGCCCAACGAAAGACCGCTGATGATCCGGTTCCGAATAGGAAAATTCTGCGGAGCGGGAAAAGCTTCCAGCGGAAATTCGCTGATCAAAGCTCCGTCCGCGGCCAGAATGCTCTCCGCCACTTTCCTGTTTTCCCTGGGATAAATCACATCCACACCGGTGCCGAAGACCGCAACGGTGGCGCCGGGCCCTTTCAAGGCGCCTCGATGCGCGAATGCGTCAACTCCCCGGGCCATGCCGCTAAAGATTACCAGTCCGCGGGCTGCCAGATCGCAGGCCAGCCTCTCCGCCATGCCGATACCGTAAGGCGTGGGATGCCGCGTGCCCACGATCGCGATTCCGGGCCGTGCAAGCGCATCCGAATTTCCACGCACATAGAGCACCAGCGGCGGATCATAGATTTCGTTTAAGCGCTCCGGCCACGCAGCATCGTCTTTAGCAAGTATCTCGATTTTTGCCGCCGCGGCTTTGGCAAATTCCTCATGGGCCATTTCCAGAGATTTGCCCAAAGCAATCGCCTGCGCGGACTGTGCCTGCAGCCCCACTCCCTCCAGCTCCGTCAGCGATGCGTGGAAGATGTCCTGGGCATTGCCGAAGTGCTGGACCAGCTTGCGGCCCCGCGTAGGACCCAACCCCGGAGTCAGAGACAACGCGAGCCAATAGATTGAAGTAGAGGTCCCCGGGGTCACTGCCGCCATCGCTATTCGTCCTAGTTGAAGTAAACTTCGCGGACTCTACACGGATTTTGAAAAACGTGTCAAGTCGGGCCGCTTTGCGGTATGCCGCCGAGCTTGTCGAAGGCAGGGGGGCCACAGGCGAAATCCGGGGCGGCGAGTAAGTGCCCTAAATTCATCCAGCTAGCCGCAACCAAAACCCAAGACCTTGAAACACAGAGGAAAGGAGGAAGCGGAGGAAAAGAAGGAGGAACCTCAAAACCATTAATCAAGAAGGCTACAGCGCAGCAAGCCGCAACCAACAACAACACCAAAGCGACCACAGAGGCCACGAAGGGAACACGAAGGAAAGCAAAAACCCTGTGTCATGGAGAAAAACAAGGTCAACCTCACGACCTCCGCGCCTCTGCGGTGCAACTGGCTCTTGATTTTCTCCGTGTCGTCTCCGTGTCTTCGTGTCTCCGTGGTGGGTTGCTTTTGGTTGCGGCCCGGCTGCGTTGCGTCCGTTATGGCTGGACACTGCCCGTTTACATCCAACGCTGCTCGCGGAACATCGCTTGATACAATAAATTCAACTCTATGCCCCAACTGCGGATCTCAGCGATCAGTTTTCTCAATACCGTTCCGTTGATGTGGGACTTTGAAAATGGCGACACCGCAGCGGCGGTTAAGTCGCATTTCGAGTTCAGCTACACCATCCCCTCACGGTGTGCGGAAGAGCTGCAATCCGGCTCGGCCGATATCGGCATTATTCCGGTGGCTGCTTACACTACGATTCAGGACCTGGTGATCATTCCCGAAGTGGCCATCGCCGCAAAAAAACAGGTGCGATCCATTCTGCTGGTCAGCAAGGTTCCGGTGGAGAAGATCCGCAGCGTGGCCATTGACCATTCCTCCCGCACCTCAACTGCGCTGCTCAAGGTCTTTTTGAAGAAGTTTGTGGGCATTGATCCCGGCTTTACCGCACAGAAGCCGGACCTGGCGGAGATGCTGCGCTGGCATGATGCCGGCATGCTGATTGGCGATCCCGCACTTCAGGCCTCCACTGCGGGGCATTATGTCTACGATCTGGCAGAACAATGGCAGCGTTGGACGTTGCTCCCCTTTGTGTTTGCCTTCTGGGCCATCCGCAAAGCTGCACTGCAAAATGTTCCAGCCGGCGTGAATGTGCCTGCGGTTTTCCAGCAATCGCGCGACCATGGATTGCAGCATGTTCCTGAAATCGCAAGCTTGTGGTCTCGAAAGCTGAATCTGGAACCGACGGTGATTCAGGAATACCTCACCAGCAACATCGATTACTCCCTTGACCGCGATAACCTCGAAGGCCTCAAGCTCTTCTATCGCTATGCAGCCGAGTGCGGCGTGCTTCCTCCAGCGCCTGAACTACGATTCGTAGAGCAGTCGGCGCTGAGCTCTCGGCCTTAATCAAGGCTGCCATGTATCATCCTCGCTTCTTGTGATCCATTGGCGGCATCCAAGATACGAGTGGGTGTTCTGTTATTCATCACGGCATGGTCATGGCTGAAGCGTCTGGGAGGCGTAGGTCTCATCCTGCTGGCACTGGCGGATAACTCCGTGGTGCCCCTCCCTGGCAGCATGGATGCGCTTACCATCGTTCTCTCTGCCCATCAGAAAGAGTGGTGGCCCTATTACGCGGTGATGGCGACGATTGGCGCTATTTTAGGCGGCTACGTGACTTACGCCCTGGGGCGCAAGGGAGGCAAAGAATCCCTGGCAAGGAAGCTGCCCAGGCAGAAGGCAGAGAAGGTGTATGAGATTTTCAACAGATTCGGTTTCTGGAGCCTGCTTGTACCCGGTTTGCTGCCTCCGCCCGTGCCCTTTTCGCCCTTTCTGATCGCCGCTGGCGCTATGCAATACTCACGGCGAAAGTTCCTGGCGGCCGTGGGGTTGGCCCGAGGCATTCGCTATGGCGCATTGGCCTATATGGGATCAATGTACAGCAAGCAAATCTTCGGATTCTTCCACAAATACTACCAGCTAATTCTCTGGACGTTTGTTGCCGTGGCTGTGTTAGGAGGCACTGG
>DATMMY010000130.1:0-8441 GCA_035569515.1 Candidatus Solibacter sp.
CCAATACGCATGTCGCTTGCCGTCCTTCTGGCGATAGCAGCGGCGGATAAACATGCCGCCATCCTACGGTTCTATTTTTGTTTTGCAAGAGGGTTGGTCGTCACTACAACGCGTTTAGCCGCCTTTGCGACGCCCCACACCAACAACCTTCCCAAAGGACTGATGAAAAGAAAGGGAGACTCGTCACTCTCTTGGTCTTCCGGTACCAATTTCGCCATCAAAAAATTTTCATTACGCCCGCAACTGCGGAAGTTGGGTTAGGCCGATCGTTGACGAGATCGACAGACATTCCGCAGGTGCTACAAAAAACAGGCCTGGTCTTCAACATTCTTTGGCACACAGAACAGAATGACATAACTCACTTTTCCGTGACCACAGTAAAGACCTGCCAGTGTGCCATTAAAAGACCTTGAGACTTTGATGGGCGACAATTCTTGGCGACAGGCCTGCAACAAAAAAAGCAATCAGGGAGAAGAAGTTCCGTATTGGGAAATATATATTCTCGATGGTTAATCGACTAACCCATCTCTCGGCTAATACATCGTCGTTTCCTTAAGCGTCTTTAATCTTCTCCGATCTGGAGAAGCACAGGAGGATATTTCGAATGATTTCCGAACGTTTGGTTGCAGTACTTTGCAGTGCCTTAGCTCTTTCCGCAGCTTCGGCGTGTGCCCAGTCGTTTCCACCACAAGGTAATGACAATACAAACTCGCTTGCCAGTTTCAAGATTCAAATCATGCCGCGGTTCGTGAACCTCTTCTCCCATCCTAACCCGCCCAACCCGCCCATTGTATGTCCTGGTTTTGATCCAACCACCAACATTCTTTCCGGCCCACAAATGTTCGATCAACAAACCGTGATCGGACGGAGCATGTCTATTCCTGGAGGGGACGGCAGTAGCGCCGATCTTGGCGGAGTACCTGTTGGACAACCCTTTCAATCAATCCAGGTAAGCAATGTGAGTGAAAGCATGCTTATCCCGCCGCCAGGCTTCCCCTGTAGCGGCGTGTCTGGTTGCACCTCCGGGCCTGGGACTCATGAGGTCCACACCGAGGTCGAGTCCCTTCACTTGATGGGCAGCGGGGCTGCCGTGAGGGCCGGGCAATGGTACAACAGCTCCAGCGGCCCTTCGTGGCCACCGGCCAAGATCAGCCCTGGCGAGGTGGAATCGCAATCTGGTCCCGGTGGGACGTTGGATTTTCCCGCCTCCAGCTTCTTCGATGTCTTCGCGCAGGTTGATATGCCCGCCTGCCCAGCTTTCACCAACGCTTTTCCTGGCGGTACTCTGTACAACCTGATGCCGCTCGTGGTCAAGAACAACCAAGTTAATTCATTTCCACCGACAGTTGTTTATCTTCATGACGCGAGCAGCATCGTTCCAATCTTGTTCTTGAACGATAAACCGGGATTTTGGCAAAAGGATGACATCCTGGGATATTTCTTGCTCGTAGGTCATGGTGTCGGTGTGTCGCCAAGCGATTTCAACACTTTCATGACGGGCCAATCCAACGCTAGCTGCCCGATTGGTCCACCCCCGCCTTCAGGCGCAGCAGCTGTGCAGCCACAATCCTCGCCAACAGTTGCATCTGGAAAAGGCGCCAGACCGACTCCCGAAGCTACTAACAAGTCAGCTTCTGGGGGTAGTAACAGGTCGATTCCTGGAGGTGGTAATAGGTAGCAATTGGTTCACCCACACCCCATCGCGTGCAAAAATCGGTGCGGCCGGGAGCCCCGGATATCGGATCGTTGGTGCATCGGGCTATCTGAAGAAGCGACCGAGTATCTATAAAAACGATGTAATAGATGCCAAGCACAAATCAAGGAGAAGGGTGGCATGTTGGCCGCCCTCCCCCCTGATTGGGCGAATACCGGACGCGGCGGTGTCCGCTTGACCGTGGCCGATTCCGGATGTGTAGAGGACTGGTCTAAGGTACGGGCCAGGTCGAAATCGTCCTAAGGTATCGGATCCTCAGAAAGGAGAGCTGAGATGTTTTGTCAGCGCCCAATAATCGGTGTACTACGACCAACGTGGAGCCGTTCTTGAAATTGTGGGTTTGCAGCAGAACTGGGTTGCGTTGTGCGCCGCACGTCCTCCAAAATCGACGCCCCGCGCCTGCTAAGTCATTGAATGTACAACTACGCCCCTCTCTATCCTCCGGCTGTTAACCGAAAGGTTCCGATCACCCAAGGCCTCCACCCCAGGGTGGACCCGTTTTCCACGTCCTTTTCAAGTAGTTGGGCAGCTCCTTTGTACCTTGTAAGTGGTTGAGACTACTTGAAAGCAACGGTCGTGAGTACCAACTTTTGGACGTGATTGGCTAACACCCTGCGTGCCGTTGACTTTCATGCCACGCCTTCGAGGTTTGCTTAGGTCATTTGTCCGATTGTGCAGAGAATTGCTGACAGTTGTGTGTACCGAGCACGAACAAATTGCTGCTCCCCGCACCGTATCTTTGAAACACGGTTACTCGCTCTTCTTAACCAGCCTGGTGCTGTCGCCACCGGCTCCCCATTCAGCGAGCTTCTTTTTTACGGCTGTGAGACGGTTCACTTCGTCTTTGAGTTTTTCTGAGCGGGTTTTCAGAAGAACTAAGTCGCCCTCGTTCGCGTTGGTGAGATCATGGACCATCTTGACGGCATTGGCCGCCTGATAGACTTGATATGCAGCCCATCCATCGGCGTTCAACAGCAGGCCAAACGCCGGATTATGAGAAACCAATCCTCCGAATTGAATGGCCGCGAGGAAGATCCGTCCTTTTCTTGCCTCATCGACTCCGTCGTACACTGTCTTGCTGCGGTGCAGGAACTCAAGCGCCCTGTGAAGGTCCCGGGCCCCAGCCACAATTCCCAACGGGGGCGCTCCTTCGGCATCCGCTAGCCGGTTCAAAGCTTCGACCTGTTCGGGCGTCAATGATTCCACGGCTGCCGCGCCATCACTCGCCGCCGCCAACGTTGCATCCAGCAGGAGCTCTTTGAACTCGTGCTTGGCTTCTTCGATTTGCCGCTCCTGCAGGGTTCCCCAGTATTCGATCTGCTCCACGGATTTATCAAAGCCGAAATTTTGCAGCACCTGGCGGTCTACGGCGATCTGCCGCGTGAGAGACTCAAACTCACTCTGGAGCTTGGCCAGTTCGAAACACTTGTCGATCAGCGTTTTGAAAGCTGCCGCCTCGTCTTTGTAAGTGCTTCCTTCCCCCGTCAGGCTGGCCAGGTCAGCGGCGCAGCTCTTGGCCACCGGGGAGTCCTCGTCCAGATCGCGATTCGCACATCGCTTGTTCCATTCTGAAGCAGCGGTTTTCCAGCGCTGATAGCGCATCATCAACGTTGACCGTCGCTGATTCAAATCCTGCTCGGAGAGCATTCCGGCTTCGCGGGATGGAACAGCGCATCCCGAAGGCACCTCGACCGGGGCCGAGGGAGCTTGCGCCATTATGAGTTGCGCTGTGCACAGTAGCGCTGCGCAAAGAAAGATGCGCAAATACGGCGAGCGTAGTTTTACAGATCCTGGTTTCATAGATCCTCAATATTGGGGCGGCGCGCTGTTGTCCCCGGTCTTGGGAGGTGCAGGCGGCTGAGTAGTGTTTTCTGGTTTCGGCGGCGTGGCGGGATCGTCGCCAGTATCGATCGGTGCGTATTTGATCTTCTTCTTTACCTCCTCAGTCTTGACCTTGACCATGTTGTCCATGTTGTGCGCCTGGTCCTGAGCCTCGCGCATTTGAACCTGCAGCACCGGCAACTGATCCGACTGGGGATTCTTTTTCTGCTCGTCCTCGAACTTCGCCTTTGCTGCGTCGGCCGTCTGGTGCAATTTTTGGGCCTGCTGTTGATAGTCTTTCAGCGCTAATACGTCCTTATCGTTGAGCAGGCTCTTGGGAATCTTAAGCTCCTCCGGAGCGGCGGTTGGGCTGGGAATCCCCGACGTGTTCACCCCTCCCGCGTCCCGTGCGCCGGTGTCGAAGCCGAGCTGTGCGCTGCCG
This sequence comes from Candidatus Solibacter sp., assembly GCA_035569515.1. Taxonomy (GTDB): domain Bacteria; phylum Acidobacteriota; class Terriglobia; order Terriglobales; family Acidobacteriaceae; genus Angelobacter. The sequence goes on from DATMMY010000130.1 coordinate 3,978, forward strand.
GGGTCAGCATTCGCTTGGTTCAGCTTGCTGTCGATCGTCTGGATCGCCTTCAACTGGCGTCTGGCGTCGGTCTCCGTTCCCACGACTCCGGAGCGGCGATCACCAGCCGTGAGGTTAGCCTCCGATGCGCTGGTGCCCAGAACCACGGCTTGTTGTCCATCCGCTCCGTTGGCAACCCACACAGCGACATAAGAAGAGCTTCCGGAAGAGGCAGATACCTTGATACTCGATTCGGGCCGGGTAAAGATCTTTGCAGTCGCGGGATTCGTCCGCAGATCAACCACAGAGGAATCCACGGGGAAGAAGGCATTGCCATTCGGATAGGGATTGCCGTCGACACCGCCTTCCGCCATTTTGAAGATCTTGCTCTCGTGCCGCTGGTTGACGGTCAGATAAATGTAGACGAGCCCATCCACCTTCTCCGGCCCTTTCCATGCCGCCCGGCCCTTGGACGGCAGCCGGATCGCGGCATTCTGTTTCTGCATCCACACGGCCACCGCGGCGAGTTTCGCCACCTCGCGCAACTCGTGCAAGGGAGCAAATTCCCGTTCAAACTGATCGTAAAGTCCGGTCAGGAGGTCGGCATATCCATCCGGCTGCTGGTTGGGCAGATCGTTTTCCTGATTATCGGTTTGCCTCACGTTGAATCGCATCTTGGCGTCGCGTACAGCAAGCACGCGGCCGTCCTTGGACTGCGCGGCGTTGATTCCCGCGATGGAGATCCACATCCGATACGCCGAGCTGGCCTTGCGGTTAGGATCAGGATGGTTGACCTGGTATTCCACCTGGGTTTGATAGCCCGGAATCTTCGCTCTCAAGTCCTGGCGATTGACAAGCTGTTTGCCCAGGTAGTCGCTATCGAGCATGACACGGGCCAGTTGCGAGTTGGGTGGAACACCCAGATACTCGGGCGTCATCTCAGGATGGATGTGATATTCCTCCTCGACCAGCTCAGGAGGAATCTGGAATCCTACTCCAGGCCGGAGGATGAGCCGGTCAATCAACTCGCCGATTTTCGGCTTCAACGGTTGCTCGAATTCGTTCAGGACCTGGCTGAGGGCGCCGCCAGGGTCATGCGACCTTTGCACGGTGGATTTATAGGAATTCTCGAGCGGGCTGCCGCTGAAGTGGAAGATGGAGTCGAGTTGCGTGCTGAACTTGAGGCCGAGGTTATAGGCGTCATTATAGGACGGCGTGTCAACCGCCCGGAGATGATCGAAATCTGCCTCCATTCCCAACGAGCGCATCAGTTGGCGATAGACTTCCGGAAAAGCCTTCTGCTCGTTTTGCGCGAGCATCCGGGTCATGATGCCCATGGACTCGATCACCTCAGCAGCCGCCGGATCGCCCGCCCCGCGATACCACATTCCCATCAGATCGTAGCGGTCAAGCTGCCGCCAGGGATCGCCGTCCGCTGCCGTATCCAGCGTTACTTTGGCCGTCTTCATCTGGCCGCTGCGCAGGTAGGTGACTTCAATTTCGAAGCCGGCGCCGGCAACGCGGACCTGCTTCTGGAATTCCGAGGCAAAAAACACAGGCCGGTCCGGCCGCACGGAGACGATGAAATCAATCAGTTGCAGGCCGGCTTTGTCCGCAGCGGAACCGGGCTTGATCTTCATCACCACGACCCGCCCTCCACCGGCGGTTTGCACTTCCACTCCAAGGTCGCCCGGCGCACGGTTGTCCTTGATGGGGAAGACTCCCAGGGCGGGCAGCATAAGCTTTCCGGTACGGTTGATCTGTCCGGAGCTGTCCACCCAGACGCCCAGCCGGGCTGCTTGTTCGTCGCTCTCCCGCTGGGTAAGCTCGCGCGCCAGCAGGGAATCGACGCGGCGGTTGGAATCGGATGTCCACGTCAGGGTGAATTTCGGCCTTGGATTCTCCAGCAGGGTCGCCAGGTGTTGCAGATAGGGAATTCCCGTATCTTTGAACCTCTCGTCATGATGGCCGATCAAAGCCAGCTCGCCGCTCGCCGGATCGTAATAAACGCTGTCCAGCACGTTGAAGGTGATCTTAGACTCCACATCGTAGAGTCCGCCGCGAACGGCTGGTTCCGTGTTTTCCGGCTTCGACGAAGGAGCGATCGCCACGGGAGAAGGGGCAGGTGGGGGTGCCGTTGCAGCCACAGATGGCGCCGGCCCCGGGGCCTTGTAAGCAGTCAGCAGATTCGAGCCGCTCAGGCTGCGGCCGAACTCTTCAAAGGCTTTCTCTCTTGCCTCGGCAAAATGAGAATTGAAGGCCGGATAGCCGATCTTCGTCTTGCCATGACCCTCGAAGATTTCCGACGGACCGCCGGCAGGCGTGGCAAGGACGCCCCGCAGGTCGACGTGATTTTCGGCAAAAGAGTGCTTCCCGAGCTTTACAGCGATCTCCAGCGTAAGGATGTAATCCGCCGCCGGCGAGCTGCCCTGTCCATTGGCGTAGACGTATTCGATGCTGCGAAAACGCGGGGTGAGAATCTGGTTCAGCTCATCCTGAAAATGCTGGGGATTGACTTGATCGATGGCTTTGGCCGGATTCATCCACCGCGCCAGCGAAGTGGAGAAGTCGGCCAGCTCCTTCATGGACGCAGCGCTTGCGCCTTCCAGCACAACCCTGAGTGAAGGCCCCGCTGTTGCACGGCCCGTAACCGACTGGGCCGCGGGCGAAGTAGAGGGGTCAAACGGATCGTGATACTTGGAAGAACCTGCACGAGCTGCCAGAGAAAGGCCAAGGACAACGACGACCAGCCGCTTACAAAACAGCGATAACCTCATTCCATTCCTCCGCGATACGAGATACGAATCGTCTGCCGAACAGGGTTCAACTCGCTAGGCCGCGGGGTCAGGCCTGATGGGGGTTGCTCTGGAGCGAATGCTTGCGCATTATCCTAATCCGGGAAGCAAGGCTTACGCAACGGAATAGGTACAACCTTTTCATACTGAGGCACTTATCTCTACCCTCGGATTCAATAGGATACTGTTTGCAGGGACGGCAAAGGGTGTGTAGTGCTGAACAAAACCGTCCCTGGCCGCCACATTCTAAAGGACTTACGCGATTTCACCGATTTTCTCCAGCCCACGATTTCACTGAACCGCATCCGTAAGCAAGTGAAGATTGTTGCCAAGCAGGAGTTCGAGGAACTTCCCCTGGGCCTCCAGCCTCGATTCATGATCTGACTGCGCGTACAACTGCATCGTGGTCCTGACATCTTCGTGCCGCAGAATCCCTTGCAGCGTCTTGGGATCGCATTTCAGCTTTACCAAGGCCGATGCCAACGAATGACGGAAGTTGTGGAAGCCGAAGCGAACACCATCGCCCTCCTTTATGACACCGCCTTGACGGCAGCCGGGCGCAAATAATCATCCACCATGATGGAGCCTCGCGAGCACACAGAATCGTTATGCGCCTCGTTGACCGCTGCCGAACGTGAACAACTCGGCGAGCTCCTTCAGAAGATCGCGACCGAGCAGGGACTTCCTCCCGCCGTTCACCCCGGATATCGGTGCATGAGACCCGGCACGAAGCAAGCCAAAGCCTAATTGTTACGGCTGAGGTCGCGAGACCGGACTGACTTCCGGATTGCCACCCTACCCACCACGACCCAGACAAAGGAATGGCACATGAAGCTTTCGCTGCGCTACTTTGCTGATCGCGCGTGTGACCATCTTCAGCTCAAAATCGGGCAGCGCCATTGGTCATTGATCAACGACTCGATGCCCTTTTTCACGCTGCTACCTACGCCTCCAGGAATCCCATGCAGACGGCCGGAGAACTCGACTGGGTTTCCGATTTACACGAATCATCATTCGCCACGTCATCGCATAACAAGATCCGAGTACTCCGGGTGCTTCACTACGTATTCCTGCACTGATGGACAAATAATATCTACCTTGAGGTCGTTCTCGCGGGCCCAGTGGAGAGCGGTTTCTGCAAGGGAGGAAGCAAGACCCATTCCACGCAATTTTTCAGGAACCTCGGTATGGATCAGACCAAGCACACTTCCGCTCAAACTGTATTCAAGATAGGCGACTTCACCGTTCCGCTCGATTTCGAAGCGGCCAGTTGTTACCTTCTGCGGCGGCAGACGCTTATGGCGAAAGATTCCCCACGCAACCATTAGATATTCTCTTGTCTATGCGCTACTACTTACTAACGACTTACCCTATTTTGCGGGAAAGGGCACCCAGCGAGCAGCTCGGCCAATGCGATCATTGTTGCCGGTACTCATGTTCTCCGTCCGGCTTTGCAGCAAGTACGCTCTTCGGAAAATCCACGGCTTGAGCCGCTGCAGCGCGCGGCGGCGCAGCTTCTCTACTGTCATTTGATGCGATGATCGGAAGCCGCGGGACGAAAAGGCAAGCAAATGGCATCAGCGTCGGCTCATTTCGTAAGACGCTGTTCCCCGAAGAGGTCCCGGACCGCCTACAACGTAACAGATGGTGAACGGAGGCGCGGTTCAATAGGGACTTGGTCAAATTCATT
>DATMMY010000131.1:0-10156 GCA_035569515.1 Candidatus Solibacter sp.
TTCTCGTATTCTCGATCCCCGCATTTTAGGGGATGAGCATTACCAGGTCGCCAAATCCGTTAAGCAGATCCTGCAACGTTACAAGGAACTCCAGGACATCATCGCCATCTTAGGCATCGACGAACTGTCCGAAGAGGACAAACTGACTGTGTCCCGTGCCCGCAAGATCCAACGCTTTCTCTCCCAGCCGTTTTACGTCGCTGAACAGTTCACGGGCGTCGGCGGCAAATACGTGAAACTCGCGGACACCATTCGCGGATTCAAAGAGATCACTGAGGGCAAGCATGACGACGTTCAGGAACAGGCCTTCTACATGCAAGGCACAATTGAGGAAGTCCTGGAGAAGTCTGAGCAGTTGAAGAAATCCTACTGAGAATTGAAAAATTAAAATACTCTTGAGGCAGCCTGGGGGCTGCCTCTGCAGTTTCTACCATCATCTATCCTGGTAAACGTAAAAAAGGGAATGAGACTAGGTCTTATGCGATAGTGATAATGAGAGGCATTTGTGATGGCGAAAATCATACTGATGATGGTCTTGCTAATCGCCAAGCCAGATTACTCGCACATCGCATGATGTCGATTCGCCTCTCTGCCGTTTCCAATGGTTGTCTCCATCTTTCATGCGGTAACCACATATGTTGCGCGCGAAAATGAGGTCCAGCAGGCCGGTTATTTTTTCTGGGAATGAGGAAGTGCCAGCTAAGTCGGCCCCGCATCAACGCCCAAAAGTGTCCAGCAAGCATGGCACGACTCAGAACTTGCGCTCTCGCTGCTCGTCAATTGGTTTCATAGAATCGAGATGCTGAAGTTGCAGCCAGTCAAGAAGCTAGCGACTTATTGTCGCACCGTATAAAAATTCCACAAATGAAAGAGATATGTGCTTATGCATGCGGATCAGGTGAGTCATAACGGGAACCTAAACCTGTCTGCAGCTAAAAACTGCAGGCCCCAAAGTTGTAACAACGGATAACGATTTTTTTGATTCCCCATCAAACCTGCACGCCCGCAAGCCCGCCCCGGCAACTGCTTCCCTCGCCGCGCTCCCTTTGAGGCTCCGCAAGCCCGGCAAAGCAAGCGCGCAGCGCTATTGGGTTACGGCCGGAAGGCGGATTCCTGGATCGATCAGCAGTGCGTCTCCGTCTCCAACTGTAGAACCGCTCTAGCTAGTCCCCACCTCCGACGGCTATGCGTCGCTGTCGAAGGGGGCATGGGTGACGGGAAAGTGGATACAGGCTACATCTGCTCATATTTTTACTATTAAAGATAATATTTCCCTACCTGGGACCGCAGTTTTGGCCGCTATCCCTGCTAGTTCTGCAGGGTCGGATACGGCTCTTCCATCTTTTATATATCTGAGCTCACCAATGTCTGGGTAATAGTTCGCCCCACCGAAGGTTCCGCCGAGGGTTCTGCAAGTCGCAGGGCTGGGATTGCGGTGATGGGCGGGGGTTCTCTGGCGGATACGGGGTCTTGAAAATTTATCTTGTGAAATTTTTCTGAACCTGCATTCATTTCATGTATAGTGTCATCGCTCACCGACTCGAGTGATCCAAGTTGATTTCAGGTAGGAGGCACAATGGACGTAAGCAAGAAACTCAGTATCTGGTGTTGGGTGTTTGTGGTCCTGCTCGCGGCACTGCCGGCGTTTGCGCAGGTTGACTCCACCACCGCCACACTCAAAGGCACCGTGACGGATCCGACCGGGGCAGTGATCTCCGGAGCCACCGTCACCGCTACCAACCCAAACACAGGAATCACCAAGGTTGCCAAGTCTGCCGCTGACGGCAGCTATCAGATTCCGGCCCTTCCGCCTGGGAGCTACCAGGTCACCATTGAGGCTCCTGGCTTCAGCCGTGAAGTTGTAAAAGGTCTGGAGTTGTCAGTCGGCCAGAGCGCGTCCTTTGATTCTCACTTGAAGGTGGGCACCTTCAGCGATGTGATTGAGGTTACCGGCGCCACTGCTCCTCTGATCCAGACCGAGCAGTCCCAGCAGGCGAATACGGTGAACCAGCTTCAGGTCGAGGAGCTTCCCAACATCGGGCGCAACATCACCCAGGCGGTCTACACGCTGCCCGGCGTGGCCAACGCCGATGCGCCGCGCAGCCAGACGCCAGGCTTTACCGGTTTTGGCACCACTGGATTTTCCATTGGCGGCAGCAACGGCCGCAACAATCTCTCCATGATTGACGGTGGCGAGAATGAATATGGCACCGGCCAGTATCGTACCAGTGTTCCGGTTGACGCCATCCAGGAGTTCCAGGTCAACCGCAACGCTTTCGCGGCGGAATTTGGCTTCACCAACGGCAGCGCCATCAATATCGTAACCAAGAGCGGCACCAGCCAGTACCACGGTGACCTCTTCGGATACTTCCGTAATCGTAATACCCAGGCGACTAACTTTTTCAACGGGCTCGCAGGCTTTCCCAGCGCCTTTGAACAGAGTCTTTACAGCGGCGGGAGCGCGGGGGGGCCCATCAAGCAGGACAAGTTGTTCTTCTTTTTGTCCTACGAGTATCAGAGGTTGGATTCGCCCAGCTTCAACTTCCCGCTCACCGCGTCCACGGTGCAGGGTCTCAATGCTCCCGGCTTGGGTACAAATTGCCCAGGGCAATTTACCGCCAAGGTGCCCGATCAGTTGTGTTACGTCAATGCGCTTAAGTCGTCTGGAAATCCATTTCTGGTAGGCTTCGCCAATGGGATCACACCCGGGTTGAATCCCTTGAACAATCCGGCCCTTAACACCATCCTTCACCGCGACAATGGCGTCTTTGATAATCCGACACGGCACCACAATACCTTGCTCCGCTTTGATGGCCAGCCCAACAGCAATAACTCGCTGGGTCTTCGTTTGACCTATCGGCATGACGATAACGCCACGCTCAATCCGGATGGCAGCGGTCTCTTCACCAGGGACTTTGCGATTCTGGGCACCTGGACCAAGACCATCAGCCCCACGCTGGTGAATCAGGTTTTGGTCCAGATTGTACCGCGCAACGTAGCCAACAATCTTCCCAATCCCTTTACCGGGGTAAACTTCAGCCTTGGCAATCTCAATATCGGTGGACTGGGCGGCACCTCTTCTTTCGGAAGTCCTTCTTTGGTCCCCTACATTGCCCACCAGAAGCGTTATCAGTTTGAAGATGACCTGACCTGGATCAAAGGTGCGCATACCTTCAAGATGGGCGCCTCTTATCGTCCGGCCGACTACCACGTGGAAGACGATCTCTGGTTCAATAATCAGTTCGATTTCAAGGACGGATTTATTCCGCTGATATCGCTCGCCCCGCCAGCAGTGCAAGCCCAGCTGGTCGGTTTCAACCTTGCCCATGGGCTTCCTGCTACTGGTCCTCGGAGCACCAACCTCAATGCGCCTCAGTCCTTCAGTTTTGGAACGCCCGTTGACGTTCTGGCGGGATTCAACAATCCCAAATGGCAAGGCTGGGGGCACTATTTCGGAAGTTACCTCCAGGATTCCTGGAAGCTCAATTCGCGGCTCACCATGAACGCTGGGGTGCGCTTCGATGTTGATGGCGAACCCGCCCCGCTGGGCTCCAGCTTCTATGTCTCGCCCCGCTTGGGATTTGCCTGGGATCCTTTTGGCGACCATAAGACCGTGGTACGCGCTGGAGCGGGCATTTACTACGCTCCAGTCGATGTGCTCATTCCGTCCTATGGTTCGCTGCTGGATGGCACGGGAAAATATATCAACGAAGTTCTTCAAGTCTTGAGTCCCACGGATCCAAGAGTGATCAAACTATGGGGCCTTGGAATCGCCAAGGGCGAGTTGCCTTTCGGGCGTCTGACTCCTGCTGATTTCGCCGCGGTTGGAATTGACACCGTTTCTCCCGGAGCAACGGTAGGTTACAGCGTTAATCCCAACTACAAGAACCCCTACAGCTTCCAATCCAGCCTGAGCGTTGGCCGGGAACTGGTCAAGAACATGTCGCTGGAACTCGGATATAGCATGTCTCATGGCGTTCATCTGCAGATGCCCCTGGAAACGGCGTATCAGCAGATTAATCCTGGGAATGCGCTTTGTCCCACCCCGGCTTGCGCCGATATCACCGGTGGGCCGCTCTATGCGCCTACTACTGGTCAGCTTCAACATACCTCCTATGAGTCGATTGGCAGTTCAATCTACCATGCGCTGACCGCCTCGCTGACAAAGCGCTACAGCAGCGGATTGCAGTTCCAGGTTAACTACACCTGGAGCAAAGTCATCGACAATACCATCGATTTCGCCAGTTTCCAGAATGCGTTCCGGCCGAGCCGGCTCGACCTGTTCCGGGCGGTATCGGTGTTTGACATCCCGCATAGCTTCGTTGCCAATGCGGTTTATACCACTCCGTTCAAGACCGGCCAGGGTAACTTCCTGACCAGGGCGCTGGCCGACATATCGGTTGCGCCGGTCGTAAACGTCCACAGCGGGCTTCCATTCTCGGTCAGGACCCCAAGCTTGAACAACAAACTGAACGGCCAGAGTCTGGACAACAACTTCGCCATGCCTTTCGGGGCCACGCGCGACAACAACCGCGGCGCGATCTTTGCCGACACTCAGCTGAGGTTGACCAAGTCCATATTCGTCAACAGGGACCGTGGCGTCAGGGTCATCCTGAGCGCCGAAGGGAACAACATCTTCAACCGCATCAACTTCAACAAGGTGAGCGACCAGTTCGATATCAATGGCTTCTCCTCGGCCGTCCAGTTGGCCAACGGGCAAACGCTTGACTTGTTCAACGGACCCTACACCGGCTTGCATGGTGTCAGGCCGACCAACATTAATCAGGTACAAACGCCTCTCTCTTACGCATCGGCCGATAGTCCGCGCCAGATTCAGTTCGGACTCAAGGTGGCGTTCTAGAAGCGTAGCTGGAACCAGACTTAATCAGGGCACGGCCCGCATTACGGGTTCGTGCCCTGAAGTTTTTTTGCGGCCCTGCTGCGAAGAAGTTGTTGTTTGCCTTTTCTTGCCGTTTCCTTTGTGTCCTTAGCGCCCCTTGCGGTGAGAAATGTTTTTCACCCTCTCCCCCGATAATGAATCTCACTCAGAGCACGCAATCTCTCCGCTGCGGCTTCCGGAGTCAGGTCGCGCTGCGGCGTCCCCAGCATCTCGTAGCCAACCATGAATTTAGGGATGGTAGCCGAGCGCAGGAGAGGAGGATAGTAGTGCGCGTGAAAGTGCCACTCAGGGTGAGCTTTGCCATCAGTAGGGCGCGGATGAAATCCCATGGTGTAAGGAAATGGGACCTCGAACAGATTGTCGTAACGGATGCAGAGCCTATGAAGAATCTCCGCCAGGGAATCGCGTTCGGGCTCAGTAAAGTCGTTTAGGGCGCTCACATGACGAACGCTCAGCAGCATGACCTCGAAAGGCCATACCGCCCAGAAAGGCGTCAGGACAACAAAGTCCTGGTTTCTGCACACGATGCGCTCTTCGTGCTTCAATTCGAGCTGCAGATAATCGCATAGCAAGCACGAACCGTGCTTTTCGAGGTATTCGGCTTGCGATAGCCATTCCTTCTCCGCTTGATTCGGCAGATCGGCGGTGGCCCAGATCTGGCAATGCGGATGCGGGTTGCTGGCGCCCATGATGGCGCCCCGATTCTCAAAGATCTGCACATGATTGACCCAAGGAATGTTTCCCAGCTCCCGAGACTGCTCGACCCAGACATCCACCACCTTGCTGATCTCCCGCTGAGTCATTAAAGCCAGTGTGAGATCATGCCGCTCGGAGAAGCACATCACGCGGCAAATTCCGCGCTCGCTACTGGCCAGTAACAATCCGTGATCGTTGAGTTCGTCGGCTGGGGTTTCGGGTAAAAGTTCGCGTGGAGTCTCAGAGCGAAGTGCTGCGAAATCGTTCTCGAAAACAAAGGTCGAACTGTAATTTGGATTGCGAAGGCCGCCGGCCCTTGCATTTCCGGGGCAAAGATAACATGAGGGATCGTAGGCGACGGTGGCCGGCTCCGGTGGATTCTCCACTTTCCCTTGCCAGGGCCGCCTGGTTCTGTGCGGAGAGACCAGCACCCACTCGCGGGTGAGAGGGTTGAAGCGCCGGTGCGGGGATTCGAACAACTCGTACTTGGCCATTATCAGCGGTCATCAGCGCAAATCAGCGGTTAACGTCTTGCTTTCGAATCAGTGGCATCCGTGGAAATCAGTGGGTCAAGGTTCCGGCCAATGCCAATTGCTGTTTGCCAACTGCTAACCTCCGCACACGCTGTTCAGTCCTGGCCGACCTGGTCGAGAATTCATCCACCGTCGGCGGCGCCTTTTCCGGCCGGCACTACGGCAGCGGAATCAGCCGCGCTCACAGGCTGGCGCTCGCCCCGGCGGCCCAGTGTAATCATCACTGCGCCAAACAGCAGCATGGCCATGCCCCACCAAAGGTTGATATTGATTCCCAGGGAGCGTTCATAAACGGTCTTATTTCCGGCCAGCCCAAAGATCCCCAGCAGCAGTCCGAAGATTGAAAACAGAAGTCCCAGGGGCAAGCGTATATCGAGTTTCATTCCTTCTCCTGCCTACATGAAGATGATGTTCAACAGCACAACAATCGCCAGAGCAATCAACGCGAGAATTCCCGGCCGCTGATACCAGGGCAAGTGTTGTGTTTGCGGCCGCTCCGTCAGCGAATACACCAAGCCGGTCAGCCGGCTGGTTTCATAGGGTCGCGTGGCCAGGCTCACCAATATCGTGACTACAAAACATGCAGTCCAGGCAAATATAGCCGTCCAGAAGTTCTGCGCCATCTCACTTGGATACGTGTGTACAAGGCCCAGCCAGCCGCCTTTCACGCCCGCGCTGGCGCCCACCGGTAACGTAAGGGAATGGTGCAACGCTGCTGTGAGTGTGCCCGCAAGCAGCCCGCTGAATGCTCCATGCCCAGTGGTGCGTTTCCAGAACATGCCCAGCAGAAAGGTAGCAAACAGCGGCGCGTTCACAAAAGCAAAGACCAGTTGGAGCATGTCCATGATGTTGTTGAAGCTGTTCGCCATATACGCGGCGGCAATCGACAGGGCTATGCCAAAGATGGTCGCCATGCGCCCCATCCATAGATAGTGCTGGTCTGTCGCCTTGGGTCTGATATACGACTGATAAATGTCATAGGTCCAGACCGTATTGAAGGCCGTCACATTGCCGGCCATGCCCGACATAAAGCTGGCCAGCAAGGCCGTCAGCCCCAGCCCCAGGATGCCGGTAGGGAAGTAATGGAGCAGCATGTTCGGGATGGCAAGATCGTAATCCAGTTGCACCTTGCCCTGATTGTCGCGCAGTGCGCCGCCGGTAGCTGGATCGATTTTCGGGGGAATCAGTCCTTGCCCCTCAGGAAGAATCACTGCGGAGCCATGCGCGCTGGCGACGGTGCTCGAACTCTGGTTTGGCAGGGCGATTGCGATCAGGCCTGGAAGGATCACCAGCACCGGAAAGAACATCTTGGGAAAGGCCGCGATCAAAGGCGTCCGTCGCGCCGCGTTCATGGAATTGGCCGCCATCGCCCGTTGCACCACCAGAAAATCCGTGCACCAATAGCCAAAGGAAAGGACGAACCCTAGCCCCATGGCCAGCCCAAACCACTCTACCCCCAGCCTGTTAGTGTGTGCGCTGCCCATTCCGGCCCAGGAGTGCGTGTATCCCGCCGCGAGCTTGTCTTTGAGTCCAGACCAGCCGCCCACATTTTTCAGTCCCAGGTAAACCAGGGGCAGAAATCCGGCAACGATAAGGAAGAACTGGACTACTTCGTTGTAGATGGCGCTGCTCAGTCCACCCAGAAAGATGTAACCGAGCACCACCAGCGCTGAAACCAGAATGCCGGCATGGAAGACCCAGGACAACGGCAGGCCCATTCGCTGGATGGGCGCGTCGAACACGTGCAGAGTCTGAATGAGCTTGGCCATTGCGTACATGGAGATGCCGGAAGAAAACACCGTCATCACGGCGAAGGAAACGGCATTGAAGGCCCGTGTTTTTTCATCGAAGCGCAATCGCAAATATTCCGGTACGGAACGTGCGCGGGAGCCGTAATAGAAAGGCATCATAAAGACACCCACGAAGATCATCGCCGGAATAGCGCCAATCCAGTAAAAATGGCTGGTTGAAATGCCATATTTCGCCCCGGATGCGGCCATCCCAATCACTTCCTGCGCGCCCAGATTGGCGGAGATGAAAGCCAGGCCGCAGACCCAGGCGGGAATGGAACGGCCAGCCAGGAAGAAGTCGGTACTGGTCCGCATGTATCGCTTCAAGGCCAGGCCAATGCCCAGCACAAAGGCGAAATAGACGATCATGATGATCCAGTCAATCGCAGTCAGCATGAATTAGAGCTCCTCTGCTATGGTACGCGCGTGTCGCAAAAACCTTACCATAACTGCCCGGAACTACCCCGGCATTTTATTCGTAACTCACAATGTGAGATAACATCATGCGTCAGTATTAGAGTTTGATACTCCTATTGGGCAGCAGCGATGACTGTTCACAGTTCTGGCGTTCGCAAAGCCTTTATGAGAATCCGTTGGCTTAGCAGCTTGCGGAAAGAGTCGCTTTCGATCTTGGTTTGTATCAGGGCATAGCCTTGTCCTCGAGGTGAATGCAGCCAGCCGAAGGAAGTTTACTCGTGCCGAAAGTGTTTAAAATCAATCGGGCTTTTAGCCCCGGCAGGCCCATGGCGCGTGCACGAAAAAGCTTTTTCCGCAAAGCAGTTAAGCAGTTAATTCTAATCGAGTCTTTCCAACACCAATGCTGTTTCCAATAATCGCGTGATTTTAGAATGTTTCGACATCGGTCATCGACAGTCTTCGTGCCTTGCTAATCTCATCAACTCCCAGGGCAGTTTTCGTGTAATAATCAGCTTCCCCCAGCGGCAACTCACGTTCGAACCCATTTCCCAGGTACGGTTATTGAACTTCGGTGACGGTTCAAGATTGAGATGACGTCCCCGGCCCCAGGAATGATTTTAAGGAGGAATTCGCGAGACTTATTGGGCTTTCCCTCCGAGTATGCGCATTCATTCTGCCTTTAATCAGCTTCGCTCTTTCCTGATGGCGTCAGCTATTGTTGCGCTGGTTCTCGGCGTTGCCCTGCCCTCTCCAGGTCAAGTTCTAATCACACGACGTAGCTCCAGCGACTTCACAAATATCAATGCGCCTGCTCCCATTCTTGCCATTACCAAGTCTCATACCGGCGACTTCACCACCGGACAACCAGGGACTTACAACATCACCGTGAGCAACACTGGGACAGCAGCAACTTCGGGAACAGTGACCCTTAGGGATGTCTTGCCTCAGGGCATGACCGCCATTGCCTTAGATGGCCCAGGGTGGAGTTGCATGGCGCCGCCCGCAACCTTCTTCGACTGTACTCGCTCCGACTCTCTTGCGGCCGGCAGCAGTTATCCTGGACTCATTGTGACCGTGAGCATTGGCAATAGCGCTCCCATGGTCACCAATTCAGCCTCGGTAACCGGCGGAGGCGATTCTCAATTTCACACTGTCAATGATCCCACCAACGTTCACACGCCCACTTTGGCTATTACCAAGTCGCACACCGGCGATTTCACGGTCGGACAAACGGGAACCTACACGCTCACCGTAACCAACACAGGAAACCTGGCAACCCTGGGGACCGTCATCGCCAGAGATCCTCTGCCGGTCCCCGATCTGACCGCCAATGCCGCCAGCGGCCCAGGTTGGGATTGCTCCGGGGTGCCTTCAAGTTTCATATTCTGCTCGCGGTCCGATACGCTTCAGCCGGGCGCGAGTTATCCGCCCCTGACGATCACCGTAAATGTGAACAGCGGTGCGCCTTTCATTGTCAACCACGCCAGCGTAACCGGCGGGGGCGATGGTATCCTGCACGAGACCAGCGATTCCACAAACATTATTGCCCCGGTGCTGGCTGTTACCAAGTCGCATGTCGGAAACTTCACTGTGGGGCAGACCGGAACCTACACCATTACCGTCAGCAACACCGGGCCGGCGGCAACTGCAGGAACGGTCACCGCTGGCGACACCCTGCCCGAGGACAGCAATCAGTTCCGGCCCCTGGTATTGACTTCAGTGGGCGGAGCAGGCTGGACCTGCACAACACCGCCCCCCAGGTTTGCGGAATGTAAGCGATCTGACTCGCTTGCCCCCGGCGCAAGCTATCCCCCAATTAC
>DATMMY010000132.1:0-3364 GCA_035569515.1 Candidatus Solibacter sp.
CTCACGAAACCCCATCAGCGACAGTCCAATGATCTTCCATGGCGTTAGATCACACCCAGGCTCACACCCCGGTCTACACCCCGAGGCCCGATAGCTCAATGGAGAATCCCGCTCCGACGCCAGTCCAGACCGAAGCTCAAGCGGTTCCAGCACATCATTCAGCTTTGGCTCCCTTGCGTGAGCCCCTGTTTCGCAGCCTGTGGATTGCCGCGGTGATCTCCTATACGGGAAGCTGGACGCAGAACATCGCCACCGGCTGGCTGATGAGTTCGTTGACCAGCTCTCCTGTGTGGGTCGCTCTGGTGCAAGTGGCCTTGAGCCTTCCTGTTTTCCTGATTGCGTTGCCCGCTGGCGCACTGGCGGACATTATGGATCGGCGCAAGTTTCTGCTGTTTACGCAGGTCTCCATGGTGGCGGCGGCCGGTGTGCTTGGCATCCTGACCATGACTGAGGCAGTAACGCCGCAATTGTTGCTGGTCTTCACCTTTCTGCTGGGCGTGGGCGCGGTCATGAACGATCCAGCCTGGCAGGCGCTTACTCCCGATTTGGTTCCTCCTCCGAAACTGGGCGCGGCGGTTGCCCTTAATTCAGCGGGCTTCAACATTGCGCGGGCCGTGGGACCAGCGTTGGGCGGATTGGTAGTGGCTGCGGCCGGCTCCGGTGTTGCGTTTCTTCTGAACGCAGTTTCCTTTGTCGGCGTAATTCTTTTCCTCTATCGATGGAAACCCAGGGAGCGCGAAGTTCCACCCCACGTGGGGACGCTTCTGGGGGCCATCCGCATTGGCATCGCCTACGCGCGGCAGGACCGGAGGATGCACGCTGTCCTGGTACGCACCCTGGCCTTCTCATTGTTTGCGAGTACCTTCTGGGCGCTGCTGCCGTTGATTGCGCATAACTACGGTGCAGTTGGATATGGCGGCATGCTCGCCTACTTTGGTATGGGCGCTTTGGCCGGAGCAGGCGTGTTGGCCAAAGTGCGCAAGAGTCTATCGTTCGATGCAGTGGTAACGCTGGCCACAATCGTCTTCGCGGTGGCGCTGTTCGGTCTGGTGCGGGCGCACAGTCTGGCATTGTGTTCATTTTTTGCCGCGGCCGCCGGTTTAGCGTGGATCAGTAACCTGGCCACGCTGAACCTGGTAGCGCAGATGACCGCGCCACCCTGGGTGAGGGCGCGTATGATTTCAATGTACGTCCTGGTGCTGCAGGGTGGGCTGGCCATAGGCAGCGCGGTGTGGGGCGTGGTGGCTTCGCAGATTGGATTGAAGTTTACTCTTACCATCGCTGCCGGGGCCCTGATCTGTGGATTGGTGCTGTCACCGTGGTATCGTCTGCAGCAGCCGATTGCATCCCGAGCCTAGCGAAGGAAAATTAATTTTTGCCGCTGATTTCGCAGATGAGCGCGAGATAAGGCAACGACTCAAGAATTGAGAGATGAAACCGTTATGAGATTGAACGGACAGGCGTCATCACCACGAATCCGTTGGAATGGTATTGCCAGATACGTTAGAGTCTAAGATAGTCGCATCGTAGCCTCGCATTTTCAGTATCTCAAGCTTGTTTATGAGGAGAATCTACAAATGAAAACCTGGAAATTCCCGTTCCTTCTAGTTGTCCTGTCATCGGTGATTGGCGCGGTAGCACAATCCGGCAATGCACAGCCGGCCCAGCCAACAGGACCGGCCTCAGTTTCCGACATCGCTAACGCTGAAATCGGAATTATCGAAAGGGAGCTTGTCCCGGCGGCAGAAGCTATGCCGGAAGACAAGTACAATTTCGCTCCCACCGCTGGAGAGTTCAAAGGCGTGCGTACCTTCGCCCAGCAGGTGAAGCATGTTGCCACTACCAACTATGCTTTCTGGTCCGCGGTGCTGGGAGAGAAGCCGGCCGTAGACGTGAGTAATGAAAACGGGCCGGATTCGATCAAGACCAAGGCAGACATCGTAAAGTTCTTGAAAGATTCTTTTGCCCTTGGGCATCGGGCGGCCAAATCGCTCACATCGGCAAATATGGGAGAAAGAGTGGAGAGTGAGTTCGGGAAACAACCTCGACTTTTTCTGACGACATTTACCGTGGCGCACTGCTTTGATCACTATGGGCAAATGGTAGAGTATTTGCGCATGAATGGAATCATTCCACCGGCCAGCCGGCCGCAGAAGTAATTCCGAAATTAACGATTTGAAGACGATCAGGCCCGACTGACCGTGATATCTTGGAAAGCTGTTTAGGATTGATCAAACGATTAGGAGAGTCCCCCATGAAGCATTTACGAACCATATTTCTTCTGCTGGTACTGTGTTTAACAGTTGGCGCTGTGGCCCAGCCGCCACAGGCTTCCGGCAGCGCTCCGGCCGCCCAGCAGCCCGCGCAACCCGCACCCACCGTTGCCTCAGTAGTGGACCGCCAGATCAGCACTATCGAAAAGCAGTTTGTTGATCTTGCCGAGGCAATGCCTGAAGACAAATTCAATTTCACTCCCGAGTCGCTGAACATTAAGGGTAGTGAGTACAAGACCGTCCGCACGTTTGCCTTTGAGGTAAAACATGTCGCCACGGCCAATTATTTCTTCTGGAGCTCCGTCACCGGCGATAAACTGCCGGAGGGCATCAAAGGCCCCAATGGTCCGGACGATCTGAAATCTAAAGCGGAAATCATTAAGTTCCTGAAAGACTCCTTCGCGCTTGGACATAAGGCCGCCGCGTCCTTAACTACGGAAAACATAGTGGAGATGTTGCCGTTCCGGCAAAACAAAGCTCCCCGTCTCCAGTTGGTTACCTCTCCGGTTCCCCACGCATTTGATCACTATGGGCAGTTGGTTGAGTACCTGCGTATGAACGGAATTGTTCCGCCAGCCAGCCGAGGTAATTAGTAGCCCAGACAGGTAGATTCACCGCAGAGGACGCAGAGTACGCGGAGGAAGACGCAGAGAAGTTAGAAGATGAGATTGACGATCAACTATCGGGTGATTTGAGTCGCGGTTACGCTCGAATTACCCGATTTAAATTTTTAAATTAGAAATTCGAAGTTATAAATTCCTCAAAATCTCAACCGGTTCCGGTCGCTGACGCCAGTCGGCGTCTACTCTTGAATACGAAATTATTCCATCCTTCTTAATCACGAAAGTTGCGGGCAAGGGCAATTCCCAACTTTGGTCTCCGTTATAGCCAGGCAGCTTGGTGTAGATGCTTTCGTAGAGGCTTTGCAATTCTGGAGAGAGCCGGTAAACCAAGCCAAACTTTCTTGCCACGATGTTGCCTTGGTCGCTCAGAATTGGGAACCGCAGCTTGTGCATGTCGCGGGTCATGTAGGAGTGTTTCTGCGTCTGTGGGGAGATGGCTATCAGCGCGGCTCCTGCGGCGGCGATTTG
>DATMMY010000133.1:0-8944 GCA_035569515.1 Candidatus Solibacter sp.
AGCACCGTGCCCATGTGATGGATCGCGAAATCACTGAACGCGTTGACTGGCTGGTTGCTTAACGGCGCGCCAAAGCTCGAGGCCACGGTGGTCAGCGTGGGCGTGTGGCAGATCGCGCAGCCAATCTGGCTGAACAGCGACCGGCCATTGGCGATGGAGGCCGCAGTGGCTCCCGTGACGCTACCCGTCGGGGGCGGCGCCAGGAAGCGCATGAAGCCGGTAAACAGGTCGATGTCGCTGGCCGAACTGCTGGCATCGGTCCCGGCAAAGTTGATGGTGTTCTCCGGGGTGGGGTTGATCAAGCAGTTGTTGGTGGAGGAGTGCGGAAGACCGGTGCCGCCGCTGCCGCCATTGCCGTCCTCACCGGGCAGCGGGCGCTCATTCCCGAAGATCTCATTGGTGATGCCCATTTCCACGTTGTAAGCTTCACCAGCAAACAGCAGCAACGATTTGTTCTGCGCCTTCCAGCCGAAGCGGGCGATGGTGCCATCATTGCCGTTATGGTTATGGGTTCCGTTGATGCCCACGTTGTTGACGTTATTGTTCTTGGTGTTGGTCAGCAGCGTGGATTCTTCGATATTTTCGACCAGTCCCAGACCAAACGTCGGCGTGGGAATGCGGAAGATGAGGTTACCGGTGGCCGCGGCCTGGGCGAAGCTGGGCTGGGTAAGTGTGCAGTTGCCGGCATCGGCGCGTCCGGTAATGGTGAACAGGTCTTCCACTCCGCCGTTGGGGTTGTTGACATTGGGATTGCCGTTGGCGTCAAAGAAGAACGGGAAGCGGGCTTCGCGCGTTGGACCGTTCTGGGTGATAAACGCCGGCCGCGTGTCTCTGGGCGCCTGTGAGCTTCCGGCGACTGCGAATTGAGGATTGGTAGCAGCGCCGGTGCCGCCAATAGCTGGTTGGGAATGGCAAATACCACAGGAAACCTCGTTGAACCGTGGTCCGAGACCATTATCGGAGCCACCCTGGACTACTTCCGGGGCATTGAACTGTCCCAGACCGTTTGTGAAAAAGGTTTGTTGGTTGGCAGCCAGGCCACTGAGTGGGTTGCCTGTACCGCGATTGCCTCCCTGGACTCCAGGATCGGTCTGAGCAAATGCCATTCCACAAAGGAACAGCGCTGATAGCAAAATAACTGACGCGAGCTTGGCTGTTTTCATTGAGTGATTCTCCTAAATGTTGTTCCTTTTAACTTTGTTCAAGCCCTGTGTTTGTCCCGCCAGTGGCGGCCAGCGGCAAATGGCCTGGAAGACCCTGACAGAATCAACACTTCAAAGTTTTTGCAAAGCTGAATTCAGAAAAAATGCCACCTCCCACGCAACATGGAAGCCGAGAATTCAGAAAGTTGAGATAACCAGCCGCACCCAAATTCAGGCAGCTTTAGCTGCTGAGGAGGCGCAGGCCCAGGTGAAATCCTCGTAGTTTCCTATCCAAGCGAAAACCAGAGTATCTCAAATCCGGGGAATCTTAACATTTTCCAATTGAAAGTCAAGGAGACAAGAGGACAATATATCGAGATTTATCAGCTATTGAAAATATAGGTTAAAACAATAGCGCTACTCATGGCTAAGCGGCATGAAATGAATCGTGATGTCGTTGCAATGGAGCTTCGAAAAGGGCACTGACTGGCGGAGCATGGCTGATTCTAAACCGCTTGAAACGATGACCGTTGGGTACCCGTTTGGATGAAAATGGCGAAACCCTTGCCGGAGTTTCGCCACTACCTCTAAGGCGTCGGATTTGTCCTTAAACTCCAACAAACGTCAGCGTCCAAGAACGCTGTGAAATCCTAGCAATAAATTTTAGGCTGTCAAGACTTATCTATAATCTTCCGACACAACAGGGACATCAACCGACTTCGGGGAATCTTGTCGCGAGAGAACTATCCTAATAACACAGGGGGCGAGTGCGCGGAGGCACGAGACTTGTTTGATGAAGGAGCTTTGGCGAAATGAATCAAGCTTTCTTTGCGCCTTCGCGTCCTTGGCGGTGAAATGGTTTTGATTCGCCCATTATTTTCTTTCCATCGCCCGTTGCAGGTTCTGATTGAGGGCGGCCTTGGTGGCCTCATATTCTTCCGCGGAGATTGAGCCGTGCAGCCGGTCGCTTTCCAGTTGGAAAAGCTCCTCTTTCAGCGCGTCCAGCAGGGGCTCCTTGCTTCCAGCCTTTTCGTTGGGCGCCGTTGCGCGAACAACATTCCTTCTCATCCGCCAGATGCTGAATACTCCCGCTGCCAAAAGAACAACGATGCCTGAAAGTATGGGCCAGAATTCCTTTTTGGATTGGTCGCTTGATTGGTTTGGGGACTGACCCTGAGCTGGGGGAGCGCCACGGAGGTTGCCGGCCTCGGCTGTTGGCGGAGCGGAAACTCGCGGAGGCGGCATGGTATTCGATTCTGCCGGAGGAGGCGGAGCTGCGCCGGCGCCGGAGACTACAAATGCCGGTACTTCCCTGGCGATCGGATCTTTGGCGGCGTTCACCACAAAGCCATTCGCCAGTCCAGGAGCTTTGAAGGTATCTGGATGCGACGCCTTAAATGACATGGATGGAGGAACCATCACGGCGAAATTCTTGATGGGAAAAGCGAGCTTGAGGTGTAACGTAGTGGGCCCCTCATAGGGCAGATGGTACGCAAATTTATAGAAGGTATTGCCTGGCCGCAAAGGAAAATTGACGGCGTAGAGGTTTTTCTGCCCCGTTACCGGAGCCGGCGCGACCTTGACCCAAATGCCCGACTCACTCCGTACTTCCAGAGCATCAAGGGAGGCCTTTGCGGGTACAGAGATCACAAAACTGTTCGCTCCGGACTGCGTGACGGGCGGCGCGGAGGAATTGGTGACGGCGTACATCTCCGTGACCTTCAGCGCCTTCCCGCTGGACTCCATCTGCGCGATTCCGATGTTTCCGCTCATGCCCGGAATTTTCGCGACGGCGTCAAAAACTCTGATCTCCAAAGGTTTTGACCCGGTCACGCTCTGGTCATAGTTCACGCCCTGGTGGAAGACTCGTACCACGTAGGGGGCCTTGGCCTCACTCACGTTTAAGGTAAAAGCGCCCTGAGCGTCGGTCTTGGTCCGCGCCTCCTCCTGCATTCCTTCCCCCAGGCGTAGCAGGACCACCTCATCGCCGCCTGCGGGCTGGCCGGAGGTTTCGTTTCGAACCGTGCCGGTAATCGTATCGGCCGCAACCGCGGCGGCCGGATGCAGGGACAGGCAGCAAACAATCAAAATCGTGTGGCACAGACGGTGTCTTGCCTTTGCACTTCGAATCAGTGAGTGGTTTGACATAGCTAAGAATTGCCAAAATTGGTGATTGCCAGAATTGCCATAATATCTTAAGGGGTTTTTGCAATTTCGGCGATTTTGGCAATTCTGGCAATTTTGGCAATCAGTCCAGTTCGATCTTGCTGACCGTCATCTTGTCGCCATTCACGGCTCCAGTGACCGTGACTTTGATGTTGTCGTCCTTGGCCATGTCGGCAAGGAATTTCTTGGCTCTTTCGTTGCCGTCATGGTCGAACCTGATGACCTGGTTATCATTAGTGAGCACCGCATAGCCGCTTTCTTCGCAGGGGGGCGTTCGGAGGCAAGCTTTGGTATGGCTAACGGCAGAACCGGCCTTTCGCGCCGTGCGAGCAGAGCAAGCGATGTCCATCAAGTAGCCTTTAACGGCAGTATCGGCGGCAAAAGCGCTGATGCTTGCTGTTGCGAACAGAATTAAGACGAGTCTTCTCATACGCTCCTTTCAAACGAAAAATCACGCCAGGGCAAGTTCGGTCATTGTTTCAAGGGGTATCTTGGCTTTGGTGTTCTTGAATTGGTTTCGTGAAGCGTCAAAAACCTGGGCAACAACTTCCCGCACCTGCTTCTCGCTGAGCGCCGTACCAAGTGGTCGAATCTCCACCGGAGGGCCAACCAACCCGGACCCTTCCTTTCCCGTCCGCTCCACCCCTCTTTCCACCATGCCGCCAAAGAACGCTTCCTGGCTGACGACCGTCTGGTCGAATATTGCCGTCAGATAGGTCTGGGCTTTTTCTACGGTTGCGCCGTCCTTATGAAGTTTGCCGGCCAGGATCTCTTTTAGTTTGACTTTATGGTCCACCAGATATTTCTGGGCGTCCTTGTGCAAGCTCTTGAAGACCTGATGGAATGGGGCGCGTGACAGGAATGGAGTGTAGTTTTTCTTTGTTCCTCCGCCCTCCACTCTGGTGTCTTCGCTCTCATACCGGTCTATCGCACGGACATGGCTGTAGGCCAGATAAAGAAAGTCGTCAACCTGGTCCCAGACGTCTAAGGAACTGGTAGTCAGGTTGTTGAGCGTGTGTCCGAAGAGCTCTGATGAGAGGATAAGGCCCTTCGCATCTTTGTGGGTCGCATTTCCTGGGTAGTTGTCGAGTGCGCGGTTCTTAATCCAGTCTCCAGCGCGCCGTAAGGCCCCTACCGAAACACCTACTGTTAGATGGATATACGCGGATTCTGGAGAGGCATTTCGAGGTGTATCGGTTGGATGATTGATGATGAAGTCGGATGTATTCGGGAGTTCCAGTTTCAGTTCGCTGTCTGCCAGCTTTCCCAAAGTGGTCGTCTTGGTAAAGCCGTTGGTTTGCAGGTAGAGTCGAAATCGAAAAGTCTCGATGCTTGCCAGGACATCTGACATTTTGCTTAAAGCATCATCAGCATGCTCATCAATGGGGTGTGTGACGATCTCCAGGATTGTTGGGCTGTAGAGCACCTCTTCTTCGTTCACGACTCCCCTCATCTGTCCGGCTTGAGGGCTTCCGTCCCCCACGACCTTGAAATGCGGCCCGTTGAGATAGGTCTGCTTTCCGGCGACATTTTCCAGGTCTTTCGTCAGGAACGTTACAGGGACTTCCAACTCGAAGCCAAGCTTTGGCTGCACCACTCTCTGCACGAATGCCTTCGACCCCGGTGGTCTCAGTCCCGCCCGATTCTGTTTCTGGCGCTGGGCTCCATGCAAAGCGGTTGGTGAGGAGCTCCGCTGTGCGGCATGTTGCGCATTTCCTGGCCTGTAAACGGGCGGCGCCGTCCGGCTTATGGTTTTTGTCTTAAGATGGGCCGCCACGGATGCCTGCATCATCGGTAAGATGGGCGTTGAACGCTGTGGACGATAAACCGGAGGAGCACCGGTTCGCCTTAACGGCAGAAGACCTGGGCCCGTTCCAGACCGTTGAATCCTGAGGCCATTCAGAGGACGATAAACGGGAGGAGCTGCCGGTCTGGAAACGTTGGTTTTGGAAACGTTGGTTTTGGATTGGATTGCCCGCGCCATGGATTGACCACCACCGGACGGCGGACGATAAACCGGAGGAGCACCGGTCCGCATTGGCGGCAGAAGACCTCGTCCCGCCGTAGACGGTTGAATCCTGAGGCCATTCAAAGGACGATACACCGGAGGAGCTGCCGGTCTCAAAACATTTGTCTTCGATTGAATCGCCGGCGCTATGGTTTGACCACCAGCCAACTGCGGACGATAGATTGGAGGAGCGCCTGAATTACGCTGCGCCGGTGGAGCGGGTCTCGACTGAATGGGCTTTCCGCCGAAAGGACGATAGACCGGTGGGGTGCCCCCGGCCGATGATGATGCGGTCATTTTCGGCTGGGTGATACTCCGGGAAGCAGGCCGGTGCACAGGAGTGGCTGGGGGCCGCTTGACGTTCTGCGGCGTCCGCGCCATGGTCGTTTGCCCAGGCAGATGGGTTGCCCCATGGGATTGCTGGAATCCGGATGCTCGTGGAACCATAGGTCTAACGTGTTATCTTGACGGCATAGTTTAGCATGGCTGCGAATTTCGCTGGATTGATCTGGATCCAACAGATCCGTGTCACTGGTCATTATTGACGACAAGCCCGCAGCTTGGAGTTCGGCGGAACTTGCCAAGGCGAAGGAAGCCGTGTTTGGAACTGCTCTAATTCGCGTCTATTCGCATGAATTCGCGGCTAAATTCTTTTTTCTACCTGACAAAGCGTCCCAGCCGCGTCGCAAGATGTTTTTCAGCGGAGTTTTTCCGTGGGCTGGAAAGGGTCAGGCACCTGCTACCCAGATCCTCTTGGCGGCGGTGAGGCCCAGCCGGACAGGTCGATCTGCAATCAGCAGGGTAACTGTGCTGTCGTAGTTCTGCGACTGAATACTGATATGCGTGCCGGGACGGATGCCTTGCTGGTCAAGGAATTCCAATAGCTTGCGGTCGCGCTCATAGATGGCACTGATACAGTACTTCTTTTTTGCCTGGGCCTCGTTGAGCAGGCAGAGGCCGCGCTTACGGCGTTCGGCGTTGCTGAGCATGTTGAAACTGTTGCCGTGGGGACAGGTCTCGCTTGGCCCCAGTTTTTCAACCAGTTTTTTTTCAAAGGCCGGAGAAACGGCATGTTCCAGCCGCTCAGCCTCATCATGAACCGCATACCAGGGCATGTCGAATATCTCGGTAAGCATGCGTTCGATCAGATGATGGCGAAAAATGGTGCGCTGGGCAATCTCGCGTCCCTGGTCGGTCAATCGAATGCTGCCGTCTTTGGTGACCCGCACCAGGTTATCTTTGGCCAGGCGTTTGATGGCTGCGGTTACCGCGGGGCGGGTAACGCGTAGACTTTGCGCAAGAGCGGCAGGAATCGCCGCTTCTCCCTCCGCTTCAGCCCCTGCAATGGCCTTCAAATAATCTTCTTTTGAAATCGTAATCATGATCCGGAAGTTATTATCTTGTAGCGGACAACCGTACAACTAGCAACGGTATGAATTGCGGAGTATATCATGTGAGTTAACACAGGTTAACATCACTTAATATATGGGCCACAAGATAGGCCGAAAGATAGGCTTTGCTATCGTGAGGAAGGAATAGATTCACTTTGCCGAAGTTATAGTAAAATTCCCGCGACACAGGGACATAGGCGGGAATGTCGCTCGCGGAAAGCAGGCGACGCAGGTCGGTGGCGCCCAAGGATGCTTTTGAGCTTATGCCATCCTGAATGGCATTTTTAGAAATAACGTAGCTACCTGGAGACAATCGAACCATAACATAAGATGGCGTATAGTGCCGCTGTTATAAACCGTCCAAATTTAGGGGTAAATTCCCCTGGTCACGCAATCAAATCTCGCCGCAGCGTTGCAGAGAAGAGCAGCAGCCGCAGGAAGCCCTGTGAGCGCAACGAATGTGTGGTTTTGGCGGCTCGGCTGTGTTTTGATACATGAGGTGGAAGGGTCATGCTTTTCCGACCCATACCCTGGCCGCTGCGGGCATTCCAAGGCGGACGGTGTTGTGTCCAATCCCGAGCGTGATGGTGTCGTCGTAATTGCGCGCTTGAACGGACAAGCTGGTTCCAGGACGGATACCTTCCTGTTCAAAGAATTCCAGTAATTTCCGGTCACGCTCGTAGACACTGGCCACGCGGTATTTCTTGCCCTCCTGGGCCTCGCTCAGCAGGCTTAGCCCATGCTTGCGGCGTTCGGCATCGCTGCGCATGGTCAGGCCATTTCCGTGCGGGCATACGTCCTTCTGTCCGAGCTTTTCCACCAATTTTTTCTCGAACGCCTGTGAAACCGCATGCTCCAGCCGCTCGGCTTCATCATGGACCTCGTACCACGGCATGCCGAAGACCTCGGTAAGCATGCGCTCAATCATGTGATGGCGGAAGATGGTGCGCTCCGAGATTTCGCGGCCCTCGGTGGTGAGTTGTACGCGGCCATCTTTGGCCACCCGGACTAGTCCATCCTTCGCTAACCGCTTCAATGCGGTGGTGACGGCCGGACGTGTAACGGAGAGCCAGTTCGCCAGAGTTGCGGAAATCACAGATTCTCCTTCCGCTTCGGCCTCAGCAATTGCTTTTAGATAGTCCTCTTTGGATACCGTAATCATCGTGAAATAATTACCGAATTAGCCTCTCTCCCGGAGTCTAGCCTGTTGTTTAGCTCTGCTGTTAAGAGCTTTCTTACTAACAGGATAACGCAAATTGCCGTAAAAGTAGAACAAGAATCGGCGCAATCCGTGGAAACCAGTAACAACGAAGGGAAAAACGCCCCGGTTGGGGGAATCGGCTTTTCGGGGTAGAATGTCGCCATGGCTTTTCGGGCAGCTGCACCAGCTTTCACCAAGAAAACAACCAAGACGCCTCCTCCGGATGAGACCGGCATGGAGTCCGCATATCTAAAGGGCCTCGGCGAAAAACAGAGTCCAGTGACCGTGAAATTGCTCTCGGGAGAGACCTTCCGGGGCTGGATCGAATACTACGACGTAGCTATGATCCGCCTGACCCGCGACAACGGCCCCAATCTTTTTATCTTCAAACACGAGATCATGTACATTGCTGAAGATAGCGGGCGCCGTTCCCGTTGATGAATGCCCCACTGGACTATCTCACTCCCATGCAGGATATGGCCCGCGAGGCCGGTTCCTTGCTCATGTCGTACTTTGGGAAGGTCGCCATCGAGTACAAAGGCGATGCTGATCTGGTTACGGCTGCGGACCGCAACGCCGAAGAGCTTATTGTGGCCCGCATCCGCAAGCAGTGGCCGGGACATGATCTGATTGGCGAAGAGGGCACGCGCCAGGAAACCGGAAGCGAATTCCGCTGGTATATCGACCCGCTGGACGGCACCACGAATTTCGCCCACGGCTATCCGGTCTTTTGTGTCTCCATCGGCCTGGAGCACAGGAACGAGCGGATTGCAGGCGTAGTTTTTGATCCTACCCGGAATGAGATGTTTGCCTCGGAAAAGGGCGGGGGCGCTCGGCTGAACAACCGCCCGATCCACGTATCTAAGACAGAGCGGTTGGCCGAGAGCCTGGTAGCCACAGGTTTTCCCAGCCATAAGCGGCACAAGAACCCCAACATCCACTTCTACCACCAGATCACGCTGCGCTCTCATGGCGTGCGCCGAGGTGGATCGGCGGCCCTGGATCTTTGCTATGTGGCGTGCGGACGTTACGATGC
>DATMMY010000134.1:0-3609 GCA_035569515.1 Candidatus Solibacter sp.
GCAGCTTCTCGAAACTCCTGGGTGTGGATCCAGGCTTTGACCCGCGCAACGTGCTCACCATGAACATCTCCCTTCCAACGGTGAAGTACGCCAATCCGGAACAGCAGATCGCATTTTTTGATGAGATGCTGCGAAAAGTGACCTCGGCGCCGGGCGTGCACAGAGCAGCGATGTCGGCGGCCTTGCCACTCAACCCGCGCCGTATAACCCCGGTGCTGCCGGAAGGCCAGCCTGAGGTACCGCTGGCCCAGCGTCCCTTCATCATTATTGAGGCGATCAGCCCATCGTGGTTTCAGACAATGGGTGTTCCTCTCAAAGCGGGCCGGGACTTCACCGACGCCGACACCGGGCAGTCTCCCAAAGTGGTGATCATGAACGAGGCGCTCGCGCGCCGCTACTGGCCCAATGAGAATGCGGTGGGCAAGCACATCGCCGTGGGCCGGCAGACACCCGCGGAGATCATCGGCGTGGCTGCTGATGTCAAGAACAGCGGCCTGGCCGTTGATGCTCAGCCGCAACTTTATCTTCCGTTTCGACAGCTGCCGTGGGGCAACATGAACCTGCTGGTGCGCACCTCGGTGGAGCCGCACTCCATGATTTCGGCGTTACGTGGGCAGATCTTCTCAGTCGATCCTGACCAGCCGGTCACAGGCGTACAGACCCTCGACGAACTGCTGGATGGTTCACGTGCCCAGCCGCGCTTTACCATGCTGCTCCTGGGTATCTTCTCGGCCACTGCGCTGGCCCTGGCGATTGTGGGTATCTATGGCGTGCTGGCATACTCGGTGGCCCAAAGGCGACAGGAACTCGGAATCCGCCTGGCTCTGGGCGCAAGCAAGTCCGATATCCTGGGGATGGTAGTTCGGCAGGGATTCATTCTTACCCTGGCTGGAATCGCCTTTGGCCTGATCTTTGCGCTACTGGCAAGCCGCTACATGGACAGCCTTCTGTATAAGGTTGGCCCACGCGACCTGACAACATTCACGCTGGCGCCTTTAACATTTTTACTCATCGCGCTGGCGGCCAGCTACCTGCCGGCGTGGCGCGCCACACAGGTGGATCCGACCGAGGTGATGCGGCACGGATGAAGCTGTGTTAGCATTGCCGCCATGCGTCGACTGATTTTATTGCTGTTGTTCTCTTCCCTTGCGTCCGCATTCACTTTCGCCGGCCTGGCCGGTAAATACACCGGCACGTGGAGCGGCGCACAGAGTTCAGGCACCATCAAGATTGCCCTTGCGCAGGCGAAGGGCGAGTGGAACGCCGATGTTTCGTTTACGCTCGGAGATCAAGAGGTCAAATGTAAGACTGTCTCCGTGAAAGTGGATGGCGAAAAACTGCAGCTTGTCTACGGATTCAGCGTGAGCGGCCTGGAGGCCGAATCCACGCTGACCGGACAACTCAAGGGCACCAGCCTTGAAGGCACGTATTCCACCAAAGGTGAAGATGGCTCCCATGTCGATGATGGAACGTGGAAGGCTGCGATCGAGAAGTAATCTCTTCAGCTTTCCGCTGTTGGAATGGCGGGCTATTTCAAGCATCCGTCTCAGGATTTCAGGAGCGGCAGACTAACCTGTCGAATGACATCTAGCTCGACGCAAAGAACCAGTGCCGCCCCTCCGGGGCTCTGATCTTTCCCTAACTATACCCAGGCCTTCCGGCCTGGGCTACTCTGTTTCGCTCCTTCGACAAGCTCAGGACAGGCTCTACCGGGCTGGGAGCTTGATTGACCTGTGTTTCTTACTCATGCTCATGAATTAACCAGCAGGTTAGTGCACGTTGATTCGGCTTATCGCGCTGCGGTTTTGATTTTCGATTTTTCTCTTCTCCGTGCCTCCGCGCCTCCGCGGTGCTATTCCAGTTGCCTTTGCTCCGGCTCGGCTGCGCTCTGAATCACTCTAGAACTGCACAAACTTGGCCACAGACGGCACACCGGCCGAATTCAGGATGAACAGAAGATAGTATCCGGGAGGTACGATGTTGCCGTTGGGAGGCGCTGTTACGTTGAGTACTCCGGTTCCTGCTGTAAATGACAGGTTCACCATCCGTTGCTCCATGTTGAACGCATGGGTAACGGCGCCCGCGCGCAGCACGACCACAGACTTGATGCTGGTGTCGGGCGTCTTCACCTGGAAGGTGCTGCCATGGCTGATGACTCCCGTTGGAACGCTGGTAATCGTTGGACGCGTGGCCAGAGCTCCACTGGAATTAAACAGGTAGGCCGGAGAGTAGATCTCCAGATGCGGCTCGAATGTGCCTCGTGCTGGATTTCCACCTATCAGCAAAACGGTGGCATCGGGCAAGAGCAGTGCATTGGAGTGGTAGAGCCGCGGAAATGCGTTGGCGCCGGCCGAACTGAAGGTCTCGGTCGCCGGGTCGAATAGATCGGCATTCAGGCTGGCGGTGGTACCGTTTTCGTCCATGGCCGAGCCTCCGGTGGCCAGCACCTTGCCGCTGGGCAAGATGGTCGCGTTCATCTGGATACGCGGCTGAGACATCGAAGGGCCGGTCACCCATTTCGGATTGCTCAAAGACAAGTCGATGGTTTCGGTAGTAGGCGTCGCGGGATTTGCGCCGCCCATAATGACCACGCGCGGCTTATAAAGATCGCCAGGGCTCAACGGCAGCAGGACGGATGTGCCGTAAGTCCGTGTGCTTCCAAAGTTGGTGGTGGCTACATCCAACGTCCACGTGTGCGTGGAAGGATTAAAAATGTTCGAGGCTGTTTGCGATCCTGAATTGAAGACCGTGCCGTTGGGCAACAGGTGCATGCGCGGATAGAGTGGAGGAGTAAAGGGAGCGGTAGACGCCGCGCCCCAACCGGAGCCTATCTTGAAGATCTCCACAGTCTTGTTGGTCACGCCGTTTTCATCCTGGCCGGAAAATACCATGACACTGCCGTCGCCGAGCGTTGTCCCCGTTGGATACCAGCGGCCATGCGCCATGGATTGCTGGTTGGTAAATGTGCCGGTAGTGGGATCAAAGGCTGAAGTCAATTTTTGTCCATGAAAGGGGTCGTACTGCAGCGTGCCGCCCAGCACAAAAGGCCGGCCATCGGACAAAACGACCATGCCATTGCAGAACATGTCCCAGGGCAAAGTCTGCGTGGCGATGGTGTCCGTCTGCGGGTCCCACACGGCGGCTTCGAAGTTGTTGTTTCCCTTCACATTTCCCGAACCGGAGACGATCAACACCTTGCCGGTGTGCATCAGCGCAATATGGACGGGGTTAATCGGTGTCTGGGTGGGAAGAGTTTTCCATTGACCCTGCACGCTCACCTGTCCCTGCGCGGCGATGGAAACCATCAGCACGAGCGTGGTCATCAAGGCATGTTTCGCAAAGGTTGAGCAGGAAGAAATACCAGAGGCAGCAGGAGTTGCGCTATTCATTTGACCCTCCGTCAGAGCGAATCGTTACGCTAGTGGTTTGGGAGGGCGGTGCAAGACAGAACCGTATGCTCGGAAACTGCGTGAGCTGTTACCGTAGCACACCGTTCAGGACACTGACCCGGATTCAGTTCCTGGCGGCAAAGTTGACGCCGTGGAGCGCCCATATAAGACCACGGGCTATGTTGATCCGTCAATCGTAACCAGATGGTTAATGCATTAA
>DATMMY010000135.1:0-6679 GCA_035569515.1 Candidatus Solibacter sp.
TCTTCGCCGATCCCTCGTATGTTCGGAGCTGTTGAATCTGACTTTGACAGATTCAACAGTTGTCATCTATCGGCGCGATTCATTCTTGAATCTCCTTGCATTTCAACCACTTAAGCCAAGCCAGATTTCCTGTGAGCTTGGCACGCGCCT
Source organism: Candidatus Solibacter sp. (assembly GCA_035569515.1). GTDB lineage: Bacteria > Acidobacteriota > Terriglobia > Terriglobales > Acidobacteriaceae > Angelobacter. The sequence continues at coordinate 151 of DATMMY010000135.1, forward strand.
TGCTCCAGTGTTCCTCGACACTAAATGCCACACGTCTACGGGAGTACTGACTGAATGCACCAGCCCAAAGGATTTGTTTCGGCCAAAGTTCTACTATTCGTTTTTCTTGCCCTCTTTACCTTGGCGATGATTGGATGCGGACGAACCCAGGCTACCGCTCCGCCGCCGGCTCCCGAGGTGAAAGTTGCCCCCGTCATCCAGCAGGATGTTCCGGTTTACAGCGAATGGGTGGCGACGATGGACGGCTACGTGAACGCCGAAATCCGCCCCCAGGTGTCAGGCTACATAGTCAAGCAAGACTACAAAGAAGGTTCGCTCGTTCACAAAGGCCAGGTACTGTTCGAGATAGATCCCAGGCCCTTCAAGGCGGCCCTCGACCGCTCTAAGGGCGACCTTGCGCAGGCGCAGGCACAACTTGGCAAAAGCACTCTTGATGTGGAGCGCGACACGCCGCTTGCAGAGGCCAGGGCCATCGCTAAGAGTCAATTAGACAACGAGATTCAGGCCAAGCTCGGCGCCCAGGCCGCCATCGAATCGAGCAAGGCGGCTGTAGAGCAGGCGGCGCTCAACCTTGAGTTTACGAAAGTCACGTCGCTGGTGGATGGAATTGCGGGCATTGCACAAGTCCAGATCGGCAACCTGGTGGGCTCCAATTCTGTCTTGACTTCAGTTTCACAAGTCGACCCCATCAAAGCTTTCTTCCCGATTAGCGAACGTGAGTATGTCCTCGTACAAAGGAACAGCAATGCCATTTCCAGCAAGCACACCATCAGCTTTTTCGGAAACTCTCTACAACTGATCCTGACTGACGGTAGTATCTACCCTCAAAAAGGCAAAATCCTTCTGGCCGACCGGCAAGTGGATCCCAGCACAGGCACGATTCGCATCGTTGCTGCCTTTCCCAATCCCGGCAATATCCTGCGTCCAGGTCAGTATGGACGTGTGCGGGTCGTAACCAACATAAAAACCGGCGCTCTGCTGGTGCCTCAGAGTGCCGTTGCGCAGTCGCAGGGAAGCTATCAGGTGGCGGTTGTCGGCGGCGATCACAAGGTCAGTATGCGCACCGTGAAGCCCGGCGAGACGGTCGGGACAATGTGGGTTATTGACGAGGGCCTCAAGCCGAGTGAGCAGGTTGTAGTCGAAGGGCTGCAACAGCTCAAGGAAGGAACTACCGTTACTCCCAAGCCTGCACCTCTTTCAGCGGAAGGAAACTGAGTCATGTCGAAGTTCTTCATCAACCGTCCCATCGTGGCGATGGTGATCTCCATCCTTATGGTGATTGTCGGCGCGGTCACCATCGCTACCCTGCCCGTGGCGCAGTTTCCTAACATTGTCCCGCCCGAGATTCGATTGCAGGCCACGTTCGTGGGTGCGGACGCAAAGACCCTCGAGCAAGCCGTGGCCACGCCGATCGAGCAACAGCTCAACGGCGTGGACAACATGGACTACATGTATTCGTTAAACGCCACGGGCAATTCGTCGACGACCCTAAGCGCTAATTTTGATCTCAAAACGGACCCCAACATAGATCTGATTCTCGCCCAATCACGCGAGCAACTGGCCGCCTCTCAGCTTCCTCCCGAAGTTAACAACTTTGGGGTCACCATCAAAAAGTCAGCGAGCGCGCCACTCATGCTGGTCGCCCTGTACTCGCCACGCGGCACTCGCGACGAGAAGTTCCTGGCCAACTATGCCACCATCAACCTCAATGATCCCATCGCGCGCTTATACGGTATCGGCCAGACGACCGTTTTCGGCGCGGGGGACTATGCCATGAGGCTGTGGGTAAAGCCTGACCAATTGGCGAAACTGAACATCACCGTCACTGAGATCGTCAACGCCATCCAGGCGCAGAACAAGGTGAATCCGGCTGGTCAAATTGGCGGCGAACCAGCCCCCGCGAACCAGCAATTCACCTATTCCGTTCTCGCTCAAGGCCGGCTGACGTCGCCGGAACAATTTGAAAACGTCGTCGTCCGTGAAGCTCCGGATGGCGGAATCGTCCGAGTGAAAGATGTCGCCCGGGTCGAACTGGGGGAAAAGGATTACAGCATTGTCGCTCGCTTGAATGGCCAGCCCTCGGCAATCATCGCCATTTACCAGTTGCCAGGTTCCAATGCGGTCCAAACGGCCGCAGGCGTCCGAAAGTTGATGGCGGAGATGAAACAGCGCTTCCCGCAAGACATGGATTACGCCGTATCGCTTGACCAGACGGCCGCTGTGACAGAAGGCATGAAGGAGATTATTGTCACTCTTTTGGTCGCCATCGTGCTGGTGCTCCTTGTCGTCTACCTCTTCCTGCAAGACTGGCGCGCTACCCTGATCCCTATGCTGGCCGTGCCGGTCTCGCTGGTGGGCACGTTTATTCTCTTCCCGCTGTTCGGCTTCTCCATTAATACCCTTTCGATGTTCGGACTGGTGCTGGCCATCGGCTTGGTGGTAGACGATGCCATCGTCGTCGTCGAAGGCGTGCAACGCCACATCGAGGAGGGCTTGCCTCCCAAGGACGCGGCTCGAAGAGCTATGGAAGAGCTTTCCGGACCGGTCATTGGTATCGCCCTGGTTCTCTCGGCGGTCTTCGTGCCGACGGTCTTTATCCCAGGCATCACCGGACGGCTCTACCAGCAATTTGCCTTGACGATCGCGATCTCGGTGATCCTCTCGGCTTTTAACGCCCTTACGCTGAGTCCGGCGCTTGCCGCGCTACTGCTCCGGCCAAAGCCTGCCCTGAGCGCAGTCGAAGGGAAGAAAAATCGAGGGCCACTCGCAAGATTCTTCGCCTGGTTCAATCGTGTTTTCGGGAGAGCCACGGAACTTTATCTGCGGCTGTCGGGCGCGCTGATCCGGAAAAGCGTTCTGGCGCTGGTGATGCTCGCCGCTTTTGGCCTTGCCGGAATGGTCTTTGCCCATTTCCTGCCATCAAGCTTCCTGCCCGATGAAGACCAGGGATATGTCTTCGTCAACATGCAACTTCCGAATGCGGCTTCACAGGAGAGGACAGCAGCAGCATCGAGAGACGTGGAGAAAATCCTGAGCGCCACGCCCGGGGTTCAGTACTACAACAGTATCGTTGGCTTCAGCTTGCTGAGCAGTGTCCGGACCAGTTACAACGCCTTCTATTTCGTCAATTTCAAGCCATGGAGTGACCGTAAAACCAGGGCGGAGCAATATCAGGAAATCAAGGCGCGCTTGAACCAGCAACTCAGCAAGCTTCCGCAAGGGACCGTTTTCAGCTTCTCGCCGCCAGCCATCCCCGGAGTCGGCACTTCCGGCGGATTTCAGTTCGTGCTGGAAGACCGTGCAGGACGGGACGTCCAGTTCCTGACAAGCAACCTGACCAGGTTCCTGGCGGCGGCCCGCAAGCGCCCTGAAATTGGCATGATCAATACCACGTTTCTACCGAGTGTGCCGCAACAATTCGTGCACGTGGATCAGGAAAAGGTGCTGAAGCAAGGCGTGTCCATCAACGATGTTTACCAGAGTATTCAGGCTTTCTTGGGCGGGCTGTTCGTCAACTACTACAACGATTTCGGCCGTACCTGGCAAGTGTACGTGGAAGCGGAAGCTCCTTACCGGTCGGATGTGGCGAACCTGGGGCAGTTCTACGTTCGCAACAACAAAGGGGCAATGGTGCCGCTTACCGCGCTGACCAGGTTTGAAGCGCGTGAGGGCCCCGAATTTACGATGCGCTACAACGAGTACAGGTCAGCGCAGCTCAACGGCAGCGCTGCGCCAGGCTACAGCTCAGAGCAAGCCACCGCGGCCCTGGAAGACGTCTTCAAGCAGACCATGCCTAACGAAATGGGCTTTGATTATATGGGCATCTCTTATCAGGAGCAGAAGGCACGGCAAGGGATCCCGGCTTCGGGCATCTTTGGGTTCTCGCTGTTGTTCGTGTTCCTAATCCTGGCGGCCCTTTATGAAAGCTGGTCATTACCTTTCAGCGTGTTGCTGAGCACGCCGGTCGCGGTATTCGGCGCCTTTGGAGTGCTGTGGCTGCGCCGGGCGGTGCTCAGCGCTTTCTATCCGGCTTACATGGTGCAAATCGAGAACGACGTTTATTCCCAGATCGGCTTGGTGATGCTGATCGGCTTGGCGGCCAAGAACGCCATTCTGATCGTCGAGTTTGCCAAGGAACAATACGAAAAGGGTAAGCCTCTGGTGGATGCGGCGCTTGAAGGCGCCAAGCTTCGCCTGCGGCCGATCCTGATGACCTCTTTCGCGTTCATTCTGGGGTGCATCCCGCTCTGGACAGCAACAGGCGCCGGTTCGGTGGCCCGTCAGATCATGGGTACGACTGTAATCGGCGGCATGGCGGCTGCCACCGCGATTGCCATATTCATCATTCCGGCGCTATTTGTCTTGGTCGAGCGTCTGTCGATACGCTGGAGCCGCAGCGAAGTGCACGGCCCGGCGACTGTCCCCCAGCCGCGCCCATCGGAAGGAGACTAAAGTGACAAAACTAACAACGCTCTTGCTGGTTGTGCTCCTTATTTCGGGCTGCGCTATGGGCCCGAACTATAAGAGACCGAGCGTAAACGCTCCTGGTACGTACCGCGGGGCTATGCCGCAAGAGGCGGCGCAGCCTGCGGCGGAATCGCTAGGAGACCAAAAATGGTGGGAGGTGTTCCAGGATGAAGAACTACAAAAGCTGATCCGGAATGCTCTCCTGCAGAATTACGATGTGCGCATTGCCGCAACTCGAATTCTTGAAGCGCAGGCGCAGTTGGGAATTACGCGCGCCGACCAGTTCCCCTCGATTTCCGCCGGAGCCGCAGCAAGCGACCAGCGTTCGCCGCGAACAAAATTTATCCCGGCATTTAACTCGAGCGCGAACCAGGTGAATCTTGCGTTTTTCTGGGAACTGGACTTCTGGGGCAAGTTTCGACGGGCCACTGAAGCCGCGCGGGCCAACCTGCTGGCCAGTCAATGGGCGCGCCAGGAGGTCATCAGCACACTGGTGGCTAACGTTGCCACGGCTTACTTCCAGCTCCGCGAACTTGATCTGGAACTGGAGATTTCCAAGAGTACGCTGGTCTCTCGTCAGGATTCGCTGAAATTGACTCAGCTGCTGGCGGATCGCGGAGCTACCTCACTGCTGGATGTGCGCCAGGCTGAGCAGTTGGTATTCACTGCGGCTGAACAGGTTCCCGATCTCGAGCGCCGCATTGAGCAGCAGGAGAATTTCATCAGCACTCTGCTGGGGCAGAACCCTGGCGCAGTTGCGCGCGGGCGCAAATTGACGGAACAGCCACATGCGCCGGAAGTCCCGGCCGGTCTTACGTCATCGCTCTTGGAACGCCGCCCCGACATCCGGCAAGCCGAGCAACAATTGATTGCTTTCAATGCACGCATTGGCGTGGCCAAAGCTGCGTACTTTCCGCAGATCACCCTGACGGCTGATGCGGGATACCAGAGTTCAGCCCTGACCAGCCTCTTCAGTGGCCCTGTGGGACTGTGGAGCTTTGGCGGGGCACTGACGCAGCCGATCTTCGAAGGGGGAAGGCTGCGCAACAACGTCCGGTTGACCGAAGCCCAAAAACAGGAAGCGGTTCTCGCTTATCAACAGACGATTCAGGCGGCATTTCGAGAAGTCTCCGACGGGCTCGTTGAGTACAGCAAGGATCAAGAGTTCCGCGCGCAGCAGGAGTTGCTCACAACGTCAGCTCAGGACGCAGCCCATCTATCCGATATCCGGTATAAAGGTGGGGCCGCCAGCTATCTGGAGGTGCTGACGAATCAAACAAATTACTTCTCCGCCGAACTCAACCTGGCTCAGGCCCGCCGCAATGAACTGCTGGCCCTCGTCAGGCTCTACAAAGCGCTGGGAGGAGGCTGGCAAGAGTAGGGTGCAGCCGGGATTGGACTGGCTCGGCCCGGCTCCACTCATGATTCCCATGCCAACGCCACCGAGCAGAGTTTAATCGCCGATCTTTTTGCGTAGACAGCGAGCAGGCGAGACAAGTAACAGCCCCAACCATCGATGCCGGGATGGTTGCATGAACCAGAAACCCTCTAAAAACGAATCGTCATCCCGAACGCCGTCAACGGAGCGCGCGTTTTCTTCAGCGCGCGTAGTAGGCGTGAGGGACCTTGTGCTGTGACTGCGTCTCCAATATGTTGGGCCCATCCGCGTATTTTCTGTAGCTTACGATGGAGTTTCCAGAGAGCGCATTGCTCGTCCTCGAGGCGAGCGCGTGGGCCGAAGGAAGTTTACTCGTGCCGCAAGCCGTTTAAAATCAATCGGGCTTCGAAGCGTGCGTGAGAACTAATTGTTTGGAGTTCTTAGTCGATACATATAGATGTGTCATCCCGAACGAAGCGCAGCGTTGTGCTTAAGGCAACGTGCCTGATGGGCGCTTCTAAGAGCCGATAGAGTTTTTCAAAAACTCTTCAGCACAAAAAGCTACCTTGGAGCCAGAATAATCTGTCCCAAATGATAGGAGAGGTGATTGGTTCGACTCAGCAAGACGCTGAGTCGATTGCGAGTTGGATCTTTGGCGTAGTCCTCATCGGACATGGCCATGTG
>DATMMY010000136.1:0-7063 GCA_035569515.1 Candidatus Solibacter sp.
TGTCCTTCACGAACCTGTTCAACCGCGTCAACGACACGGACGTCGACTTCCCGCGCGTCGCCTAAGCCCTCGGCTGCGGGCCGGCGGGCGCAAGCCCGTCCACCCGCGGCTAGGCACCGAGCCAAATTTTAAGGAGAAGCAACCATGAACTCTTTGGTCAACCAGTTAAGTAACTCCATCACCTGCCCCTCTCGATCAGGCGTTCGCGGCTGAGGGTATAGGAACCGACTTTATGTCTCACAAAAAAAGGATAAACAATGAAACTACTCACAACTGTTCTCTTGACCTCGGCTACCGCCTTCGCTCAGTCGTCAGATCGATTGCCGGTAACTGACGCGGACAAGATCGCGGACGCATTGCGCGCCGGTCCCACATTCATCACCAAGGATGCGACTCTGCTCGATTGGCCTTCGGCGCCTGGAGGTGAATACCGGCTCCTTCGCAAAGGATCGAACGAATGGACCTGTCTTCCGGCTATTCCTGGGTATCCGCACGATGAGCCCGGCTGCTTCGACCCGGTATTCCTAGGCTGGATGCAGGACAGCCTTGCCGGCCGCACGCCGCACATTGATCGCATCGGCATCTCGTACATGTATCTCGGCCTCTGGAAACCGGCGAAAGATGGCTCCTCCGGCCATGAGTTCCACGTTGGCCCGCACCTGATGATTGTCGGTCCCCATCAAGAAGAATTTCAGGGATTCAATCGTGACGCAACGAACGGAATGCCCTATGTGACGCATTTGCCGAATCGCACGGAGCTATTCCTGGTTATGCCAGTGCGGCAATGGAATGAATGACAGGCTGGCTACAGAGATCTTCCGTCGCGCGAAGGAATGCACTTGACAACCTCACGGTCACGTGTTCACGGCGTGCATGATGGTGCGGCGCAATCTTGTAGCCGGCAGGCATCTTTAGCCGCATCGTGTAGGAACCTGGTTTTGTCGGATCGCCCTCCACGACGGCGAGCTGGGCTCCAGCGGCCAAAACATCTGGCGCAGGACCCCACTGCAGTTTATCCGGGGAAAATGCACCCATATCGGCAGCGCCTTGTGGTTTATGCCCGGCATTTGGACCTTTGGATTCCTTGACCGTGCCTGCTTGCTGCGCCCACATCCACAACGAGGCGCACAGGAGCAGCGTGAAAATTGTCAATCGTTTCAGGGTCCCCTCCTCGTAATTTAAGAGCATTCTATCGACTTGCGCTGGAGGGGGGCAATGGTCCTGAGACCCACCCACCGTAAGCGCGTGGTAGCCATAGAGTATCCATGGAGTATCCAAAAGGGGTGGGGTGTATGTCTAGTTATGGGGTCTACGGTTGGAAATCTCTAATTTGACCTTGCGGCAATTGGATGACGGCAAGATCAAACAAGCTTAAAGAGAAATTTTGGAACCAAGACCGCATCAAGCAGGGCCGGTTCCGGGGCTGGCACACTTATACTGTGGCCAGCCCGTACATCTCCACGAGAGACCTGTTCACCTCAATATTCAGTTGTCAAAGAGCCCTTTCCGCAGCCACTAGGGCTGGGGTACAGCAAGCCAAAATCATCCGTGACATCCGTGACATCGTGACAAACCGCATAAACATTGGCGATTTGTGGCACGGATTACGTTCCCGGCACCGATAAATATGCGTGCCAACGTTCACCTTCAATACATCTGGCGAACGATACTCGGCCCGGGCGCTTTTCATCGCGTCCTTTGGCATAGTAGCCAGAGTTGATCTACAACAGCAACATTACGGGGTAAATTGCCTAACTACATACATATCATCCGCTTAACTCAAGGGTTCAGCGCCAGGTGGTGGTTCAGTCTGAAAGGTTAGTCCGGGATCACTTCCGGATGGCTGACGATCTGGGAGCCGGTCCGTCAATGACCACAAGCGCGTTTATCGTTACCTATGTGGTGAAACTTCCTAGAAGCCGCCTTCCGGCCCGGAATAACTTCCGGGTTGCCCGTAATCCACCCGCAATCGCCACTAAAGCTTCTGACAAGCCAACTTCCGGGTAACGATCCGTGTGTCCCACTGAGACGTACTGGCGGCGCAATCCTTACTTATGAATTGAGAGCCGCGATCGTTGATCGCATAGCACCGCGAAGCCACAAATGACGCGGATCGGAGTTGAGCCTCGGATGCCAGGCCATGAGGAAATGAAACGCGTGCAATCCTTGGGGTGCCTTCACAAGCCGCAACCTTCGATCGTTTTTGATAACAGATGTCATGCCGCTGGTTAGCGTAAGAACCAGGTCCGTGCCGGGAAGGCATTGCAGCGCCACGCCGAAGTAAGGCACTCGAATACAAGAACTGCGTTTTGCACCGACAGCTGCCAGTTGCTTGTCTGGAATTGTTTGCACCCCCTCATAGGTGGCAACCACGATGTGGCTTGCGGCTAGGTATTGCTTAAGTGTCAACCGGTCGCCAAAGTGGCTGTCGCGCGCCACGGCGCAAATCCAATCCTCCTTGTAGAGCCTTTCCGACTGAAAATGCGACGGCAGGAGCCCGTCATCAATGTGGAGAACGAGATCCAGCTGCCCGTGTTCCACGAGTTCTGCGATGCCACTCCGCCAAGGCCAGAATTCAAACTGTACTTGATAGCGTCCGTTCGCATACTGCCGGCACAAGCTCGGAAGCACGACTGTACAAACATTATCCGGACCTGAAATGCGGAAATGGCTTTTCTCGCGCATGGGATCAAACAGAGCCGGCGAAACGAGATCCTCCATTCTTGGTAGCAGTCCCTCAAGTTCGTCGAGAATCTTTCGACCTCGCAATGTGAGTTCGAAGCCATTTGGCGATCGAGTCAGAAGATCATCCTGAAACATCGCGCGTGCGCGCTGCAGAGCCCGGCTCACGGCTGGCTGGCTGAGCAATAGTCGGGATGCTGCCGCGGTTATGCTTTTCTCCTCGGCAATCGCAGCAAACGTAACCAGAAGATTCAAATCCGCCTGACGCAATTTCTCTAAACGCATAGACATCATGCCTATTATGCATGATTCGCATGGAGGTGTCTGCTCATCTAAACCTCTGTACGTCGACAGAAACTGCACAGACGGAGAATTCAATGCCACGACAAAACGGTTTCGAGAACAAGAAGGTGGTCATCGTGGGCGGGTCGTCGGGAATTGGTTTGGCGGTCGCCGAAGAGGCGGCATCGCAGGGAGCCGAGGTGGTCATCGTCTCCAGCAACGCAGCACGAGTTCAGGGAGCCGTTAAATCAGTCGGTGGAAAAGCACAGGGACGGGCGGTTGACGTCTCGGACGAAAAGGCTATCGAAAGCTGTTTCACGAACGTTGGTGCCTTTGATCACCTGGTTTTCACCGCAGGTGACAGCCTGCAATTGGAGGTGCTTGCTGAGACGGATCTCAAGCAGGCGAGACACGCATTTGAACTCCGCTATTGGTCTGCACTTGCCACGGTCAAATATGGAAGTTCGCAGATTCGAAACGGCGGCTCGATCGTTCTCACGACGGGAGTCGCCGGCCGGCGCCCACAGAGTGGATGGGTGATTGCCGCAAGTGTCTGCGGAACGATCGAAGCGTTAACACGTGCCTTGGCCGTTGAGCTGGCACCGATCCGGGTTAACGCTGTGTCCCCTGGAGTCGTCCGCACGAACCTGTGGCAGAACATGAACTCATCAGAAAGGCAGCAGCTCTTTGAAAGCGTCGGCAAGCGGCTGCCTGTGGGGCGAGTCGGCGAAGCTCATGACATTGCGCAAGCCTACCTATTCTTGATGAAAGAAGGTTTCGGCACCGGCCAGACCGTTGTGGTCGATGGCGGTACGACCCTGGTTTAGCACCGTAAACGCAACTAGGAACGAGACACAGTCCTGAGAGATGTAGATGAAAGGAGATCAGGATGAGTGAAGTATTAATTCAGACGTTATCGCCGCAAGTCGTATCGGCGGTGCTGAGGCAGCTAAACCAAGGAGAGATTGAGGACGCTGTCGCTTGTTTCACCACGAATTTCCGATATAAGGATCACGGCATTGGATTGGAGTTTACCGACAAAGAGCGTCTGGCCGAATTCTTCCGGAAAACACGGGAGTTTTATCCAGATTCCTTTCTGCAGGCCGACCAGACGTTCGTTAGCGGCGAGCATGTGATCACGCAGTGGACGCTTCAAGTCACTATCGCAGAGCCTTTCTACGCTGGACTCACCAGGACGGTTCCTATTTCGATAGCTGGAGTCTCGATCGTACGTACTGATAACGGCAAGATTGCTGACTGGGCTGATTACTACGACGGTTTGACCGCCCGGCGTACAGCCCTGGGCGCACACTTTACGGAATGGGTCGAATACTAAAAAAGGAGAATCTACCTATGACAAATTCAGCAACGAAGAGCGCGATTGTCACCGGCGCCTCTGGTGGAATCGGAAGTTCGATCGCAAAACGACTGGCTAGAGATGGATTTTCGGTGGTCGTGAATTACGCGGGAAAACCAGCTCCAGCACAAGCAGTTGTCGCAGAGATCAAGGCTTCAGGCGGACAGGGCATCGCTGCGCAAGCCGATGTGGCAAAGGCAGAAGACGTGGAGAGGCTCTTCAAAGAGTCAATGGACGCTTTCGGCAGGCCCGATGTGGTGGTTCACTGTGCAGGCATCATGCCGCTCTTTCCGATTGCCAGCGGAGACGTGGCCGCCTTCGACAAGGTGATCGAGACCAACCTGCGCGGAACCTTCCTGGTATTCGCGCAGGCGGCACGACATGTTCTCGAAGGTGGTCGCATCATGGCTTTTTCCAGCAGTGTTCTCGCCAAGTCATTCCCGACTTATGGGGCCTACATCGCTTCCAAGGCGGGAGTCGAGGGCCTGGTTCACGTGCTTGCCAACGAACTGCGTGGCAGAAACATCACGGTCAATGCGGTGGCGCCGGGCCAGGTGCAAACGGAGCTGTTCCTGAAGGGTAAGAGCGACGCACGGATCGACGAATTAAAGAAGATGAATCCGCTCGAACGACTCGGCCAACCAGAAGACATAGCAAATGTGGTGTCATTCCTTGCTGGTCCCGAGGGGGGCTGGATCAACAGCCAGGTTGTGCGCCCCAACGGCGGCTTTATCTACTGAATGGAGTTCGGAACCTTCCAAAGACACACGAGACACCAAGGCAGACAGAGGAGTCAGTCATGAAACAGGTAATCGTGATCACAGGAGCATCGAGCGGCTTCGGCCAACTGACCGCTCACGAACTGGCGAAGGCTGGACAAGTCGTGTACGCCAGCATGCGCGAAACCACTGGCCGAAATGTGCCACAAGTCGAAGCGGCAAAGAAGTTCGCGGCAGAGAATAAGGTTGATCTCCGTACCATCGAACTGGATGTTGCTTCGCAGGAATCGGTGGATGCGGCGATCCAACGTATCGTGATCGAGGACGGGCGCCTTGATGTCGTGATTCACAACGCTGGACACATGGTCTTTGGCCCCGCCGAGGCTTTTACACCGGAGCAGCTTGCAGAGCTTTACGACATCAACGTGCTGAGCACCCAGCGTTTGAACCGCGCTGCTTTGCCGGTGCTGCGCCAACAGGGCAAGGGTTTGGTGCTTTGGGTTGGCAGCACCAGCACTCGCGGAGGAGCTCCGCCCTACCTGGCTCCATATTTTGCCGCCAAAGCTGGCATGGATGCCCTCGCCGTCAGCTATGCGGGGGAACTGGCACGATGGAACATCGAAACCACGATTATTGTTCCCGGTGCGTTCACGTCGGGTACAAATCATTTCGCCCACGCCGGAGCACCGGAAGATAAGGCGCGGTTGAAAGAGTATGAGTCGGGACCGACTGCTAGTCTGGGAAAGGAGATCATGAAAGGATTTGAGTTGACAGCGGCGCCGGATGCAGATGCGTTGGACGTTGCGAAGGCTATCGTGAAGGTCGTCGATATGCCCTTCGGCACTCGTCCCTTCCGAGTGCATATTGATCCTGCTAACGACGGAGCCGAGATCGTCAATGGTGTTGCCGACCGTGCCCGTGTGGAATTGCTACGGAACATGCGGCTCGCGGATCTACTCAGGCCGTCGTTAACCAAGATCGAGGCCAGAGAAGCTTCCTAAAGCGCGAATCGACTACATCCGGAGAGAATCATAAGTTCCACCAAATAGTGAACCCGAAACGCCTTGTGATGCGGAGACATTGACAATAGTACTGAATTGTCGGCTACTCGGAAGTTGACCCGAAACGGGCTTCCGGGAAGTGCGCCAGATCGGTAACGATAAGTCGGCTTCTCTCCAGCGATTGGTCGGTCACTGCTGGCGCGTTTCGCAGGACTAATGTTGAGTTCGGTAAACATTGGTCGCTGAGCGCATTGGCCTGAAGGCAACAGTTGAGCGAAGGGTCACTTAGCCGGAATGCTACTATTCGGCCAAGCGGCGAGAAGCCTGTTCTAACCAAGCCTTCGCCACCAGCCTCAGATGCATGTCGCGCATGACGATCGTCAAAACGTCAACGTCCTATTTGGCCTGCGCCAGCTTCGTAACAACTGCGGCAACTTTATCGAGTATCTGGTTCCAGCCCTCTACCTCACCGCTATTTTTTGCGCTCTCCATGGTTTCATTTCCAATTAAGGTGAGTTTCGTCTGGCCGTTTCCAAAATCCTCAAAGGTAATCACGTCGTGCGCACCGTCGATGGCCTCATGTTCTATTCCATAGTGCGCAGGCTCAACCTTGTTTCCCTGCGGGTCGGAAAAGTACATGGAGGAAACGATCTTCTCGTGCAGAACAATCTCGTGGTATTCCCCACCATTCCAGAACTCCTGCCCATCCGGCGCTCTCATGCAGCAGAGAAATTTTCCTCCCACGCGAAAATCCATCTTGCAAACAGGCGAAGTAAAACCCTTCGGCCCCCACCACTGCATCACATATTCCGGATTTGTCCACGCCTTCCAAACCAATGCGCGTGGGGCATCAAAAACTCTAGTGACAACCATCCGCTCTGTCTCGTTAACCGTGTTTTTTGTCATCTCTGACCTCCGCTTTTTTCATTTGATTCACAACCACATCCAACTTGTCGAAACTCTCTTCCCAGAATCGGCGATAGCTAATCGCCCAGTCGCTGACTGTCTTTATCGCCTCTGGC
>DATMMY010000137.1:0-6663 GCA_035569515.1 Candidatus Solibacter sp.
TTCCTGAAAGTTGATTGCGGCTATCACCGCGCCGGAGTGGATCCCGATTCGCCCCAGAGCGTGCGGCTGGCGATCGCCATAGCGAACTCCCCAGCGGTGCGCTTCCAGGGGGTGTTGACCCATGCAGGTCACTCGTACCATTCCCGGAGCCGGGAAGAGATTCTTAAAGCCGCTAGCGAAGAGACCTCGTCTGTGACTCGTCTGCGCGCGCGGATTCAGCACGAATCCGGGAATGCGCTCATCCGCAGCACAGGCTCCACTCCTACAGCTTCAATTGTTGAGGAATTCAGCGACACCGACGAAGTACGCCCTGGGAATTACGTCTTTTATGACGTTTTTCAGGCGGGAATCGGTGCGTGCAGTCTGTCGCAGTGCGCGGTTTCCGTGCTGGCCACCGTGATCGGCAACTACCCGGAGCACGGGCACCTTCTTGTTGATGCCGGCGCACTGGCTCTTTCCAAGGACCCGGGGCCCGACCACGTTGATCGAACGTGCGGATTCGGAGTGGTGTGCGACGTAGAGCTGCGCCGCTTACCCGTGAAGCTGACCGTCCTGTCGCAGGAGCACGGCAAGATTGAGGCGGAACCGGAGGTGCTGGTGCGCTATCCGGTGGGCACGCGCCTGCGGATCCTGCCTAATCATTCGTGTCTTACCGCAGCGATGTATTGCGAATATCACGTAATCAAGGAAGGAGCGATATGCACACAATGGCAGCCGGTGCGAGGTTGGTAACTCCTACCGGTTGGTTGACGCCGTGTTGATGGCCGTCCGGTTCGCGGTTGGAGTGTAGTTCTGAGCGGACTTCACGGGATAGGTACTGCGGTAAGCCTGGGCGTTGATCTCTTTGCGCAATTCTTCCCAAATGCTCTCCGGCATCTGGAGGAAAACCTTGACCACTTCAGGATCGAACTGCCGGGCGGAAAACCGCTTTATTTCTTCGCGCGCGGCCGCCACGGGCTGGGCAGCTCGATATGGGCGGTCTGACGTCATTGCGTCGAGCGTGTCGGCCACGGAGAATATGCGTGCTCCCAGGGGGATCTCATCCCCTTTTAACCCTCGGGGATAACCTGTTCCATCGAAGCGCTCCTGGTGGGCATAAACGATCTCCGCGGCTTCCGACAAAAAAGGAATCTTTCTGAGCATCTGGTAGCCCCGGAAGCAATGCTCCCGCATGGTGGCGGTCTCTTCCGGCGTCAACGAACCGGGCTTGCGCAGAATGACGTCCGGGATGGCCATTTTGCCGATATCGTGCAGGAAAGCGCCACGAGCAATGACATGAACACGCTCCGCGGAAAGGCCCATGGCGCGGGCAATGGCGATGGTAAACGCAGTCACGCGCTTGGAGTGGCCTTCGGTTTCCGAGTCTTTGAGGTCGAGCGCATCGCCAAGCGCCTCAAGGGTAATGTCATAGGAGCGAACCAGATCGTTCATTGCCTGCCGAAGCTGTTCGGTGCGCGCGGCCACCAGAGATTCAAGGTTGGACTGATAAGCGCGGTTTTCCAGCTTTAAGCGGCGAGTCTCCAGCGCCCGGCGCACCATGGCCAGAAGCTGCTCACGCTCAAAGGGCTTAAGCAGATAGTCGTAAGCACCGTTGCGGATAGCAGCCAGGGCCACCGAGATATCGTGCACGGCGGTGACCATAATCACCGGCATATCCGGGAATCTTTCCTTGGATCGTTCCAGCAGCGCGATTCCGTCCAACTCAGCCATCATCAGATCGGAAAGCATGAGTTCGAACTCACCGGTGGTGTGCAGGATGGTCAGCGCTTCCATGCCGGACGAGGCCTGCCGGGTCTTAAAACCGGCAGCATTCAGCATAGACGAGATGATCTCTCGGATCGGCTCTTCGTCATCAACCACCAGAATGCGCTCTGTTGTCATGAAGACGCTATACCTGTGGGGGGACCTTTAATTTAAACCATCGGGCCGGGAAATACAAATCTTTCCAGAAAAAACACATTATACCAACCGATTCATGATATACAGGAACCCTCGCAATCCCTCGAAAACGCAACGCCGACCATGGACATCGCATTGCAATCTGCATTTGTGGCAGAGGGCTCAGCCCTGCTTATTCTGCTGGCTGTTGCAATTTTTCTCTATCTCAGCTTTCGCGAAAAGTACCTGGCGCCATGGATTGCGGGCTGGACGGCCTACAGCCTTTCCAAGCTGTTTATGGCGGTCAGTATCCTCTACCCTCGGAGCTGGGTCTGGATGGCCTTGACCTATGCTCTTCTTCCGCTGGCTGCGGCCCTCTTTGCCACCGCTGTCTTTATCTACGTTGAGCACAAACAGTGGCTGCTCCGGGTATGGGGACTGGCCGGAATGGCGGTGCTGCTCGGCGTGACGATGGCGGCGCGCTTTCCGGATTCAAAAGTATCTGTCTGGGGCTTCTGGATCTGCTGGACACTGATATTGTGGAGCGCCGCATGGCAATTGGCCATGTTTGCGCGCGGCCGAGGCAATTTCAGCGTCTGGCTACTGGCTGCCATGTTATTTTTTCTGCATGTAGATCCGCGCTCGAACTGGCACACCCTTCACAATCTTGACATCCTGCTTGATCTGCTTCTCGGCATCAGCATGATGATGGTAGTGCTGGACGGTTCCCGGTTGCAGGTAAAGCGTCTTGCCGTGCTCAATAGCATCACCCAAGTAATTTCCGGCTCAGAAGAATTCTCTCCCATTCTTGAGATTGCCCTGGAAGAGCTGCTACAGGTCACCGGCGCCCGTTCCGCGTGGTTCAGGATTCTGGAAAACGGCCGGCTGAGCCTGGCGGCGCACAAAAATCTTTCGCCCACGTTTGTTTCGGATCTCCCTTCCATTGACATCGCCCAGAGCGTAAGCCGCCGCCACCTCGGGGACGGCACCATCGGAATTCTGCCTATTCAACAGACCGTTCCACAGGTCAGGGAGCTGATGGTTGCCGAAGGCTTGCACCACATTGTGGTAGTGCCGGTGGTGGGCAAAAGTTCTCCCATCGGCGTGGTTGTGCTGGGGATGTCCCATCACCGCAGTTATACGGAAGATGACCGGAGCTTCCTGAAAGCTGCCGCCAACCAGCTTGGGC
This sequence comes from Candidatus Solibacter sp., assembly GCA_035569515.1. Classification (GTDB taxonomy): domain Bacteria; phylum Acidobacteriota; class Terriglobia; order Terriglobales; family Acidobacteriaceae; genus Angelobacter. The sequence continues at coordinate 3,068 of DATMMY010000137.1, forward strand.
TGGCAGCCGAGAATCGCCAGCTTGTGCAGCGGCTTGTCCGTTCCCGCAATGAATGGGCCAGCACCTTCAACTCCATTCCGGATTACATCCTGGTCCACGATTCGGCCTATCGCATTATCCGCGCCAACGGGTCTCTCCTGCACCGGCTGAAGCGCAGCCAGGATGAAATCCTGGGACGGCCCTGCCAGGCGGTGCTACCCGGTGCGGGAGTCAATTGGAATTTGTGTCCTTACTGCGAGTTCCCTGAGATCTCTCCCGCCACTGAGCGCGATCCTTGCTTCGGCGGCTTTTCCGTTGTCTCCACCTCGGCTTACTCGGCGGAAGATCGCTGCCAGGGCGGCACCGTCCACGTGATCAAAGACACCACGGAAATACGAGTGGCCGAAGAGCGTTACAAAACGCTGTTCAGCCACATGCAGGAAGGCGTTTTTGTCTCGTCACCCGAAGGCAAGCTGGTGGATTGCAATGAGGCATTTGTCCGCATGCTGGGCTATGCCAACAAAGAAGAGCTCTTGAAGCTGGACGTGGGGCAGTCACTCTACACCAATCAGGGGGACCGCGACGAGTTCTTGAGGCTGATGGGGCAGAATGGCTTTGTCAGAAACTTTGAATACGCCCTGCGGCGCAAGGACGGCACGCAAGTCTACGTAATTGAGAGCAGCTTTGCCACGCGCAGCGAAAATGGAGAGATTGAACGCTACCAGGGCGTGGTGCTGGATTTGACGGAGAAGAAGCGGGCCGAAGACGAGGTACGCCGCCGCAACCGCGAACTCTATGCCCTCAACAATATAGCAGTCACCTTCAACCAATCTTCCGATCTGGACGAAATCCTGCAGCTTACGATGCTCCAGATTGTAGAGCTGTTTTCAAGCGATACTGCCGGAGTCTATCTCTTCGACGAAGAAACCAGCTCCATGCGTAAAAAGGCCGGATACGGTCACCGCAGCGCCTGGGTCACCAGCCACGAGGTGTTCGCGCTGCCGCCCGAGTTCGTGGAGGAACTCAAGGATCGCCGCATTGAGATCATCAGCAGCCAGCACATCGGCAGCCTTCCGGAGATCGTTCAACGATTCGTCCAGCTCGAGGAACTCAACTCATGGCTCTGGGTGATCCTGTGGCGCAAGGAGAAGATCCTGGGACTGCTCGGCACCAGTTCCCGCTCGGCACGGGAGTTCAGCGGCTCTGACGAAAACGTGCTGATCGCCGTAGGACGCCAGCTGGCCACTACCATTGAGAAAATCCATCTCTATTACGAAACCAAGAAAGCCTACGAAGACCTTCGCCACACCCAGGAGCAACTGCTGCAGAGCGAAAAAATGTCGGCGGTGGGGCAATTGATCTCCGGGGTCGCCCATGAACTGAACAACCCGCTGACCGCCGTTATTGGATATGCCCAGTTGCTGGAGACCGAAGAAATGGAGCCGCGCAACGCGGAGTTCGTCCACAAAATCCACAAGCAGGCCAAGCGGACGCAGAAGATCGTGCAGAACCTGCTGTCATTTGCCCGGCAGCACAAGCCCCACAGGTTGCACGTGGACTTGCGCAACGTGATGGAAGACACCATCGCCCTGCGAGATTACGAAATGAAGGTCAACAACATTCTTGTCGAGAGAGACTTTCAGCCTACTTTGCCTTCGGTGGTTGCGGATCCCCACCAGTTGGAGCAGGTCTATCTCAACATCATCAATAATGCCGCCGACGCCATGCTGGAGGGCGGACGAGGTGGCCTGCTGACCATCAGAATTTATAGCCAGGACAACCACGTGGTCTGCGAATTCCACGATACCGGCCCGGGCATCGTTGATCCCAAACATGCTTTTGATCCGTTCTATACCACCAAGAGCGTAGGCAAGGGCACAGGGCTGGGATTAAGCATCTGTTATGGCATTGTGAAGGAACATGGCGGAGATATATCCGCGCACAATCATCCTCATGGTGGCGCCATGATGAAGGTGCGGCTGCCGGTTGCGGTAGGAGAAAAGCCTTTGACCGAGCGCGAGCGCATCGTGGCTCGCCGCGAATCCCGGCTGGAAGGCCGCGTGCTCCTGGTGGATGATGAAGAGATTGTGCTGGACTACGAGCGCGAGGTGCTCACCACTGCCGGCCTGGACGTGACCGTTGCCACCTCCGGCGACCAGGCTATGGAGTGCTTGCAGCAGCAAAGTTTTGATGTTGTCCTGCTGGACAGCAAGATGCCCGGAGCCTGCAGCAGTGAAGACATTTATCGCTGGCTGCAGAAGTATCACCCGGAGCAGGCATTGAAAATTGTACTGGTGCTTTCCAACATCTCCGATCCTGGCGTTCGGGTCTTTGTTGATGCCACCAAGATCATCTGCCTGGTGAAGCCGTTTGAAATTCCGGATTTGCTAGCGATTGTGAGGCGCGTGCTGCGCATGGGCAAAGTTGCCGCTCAAACGCTATAGGCACATCCGAAGTAGCCCCGGTTTGAAGCGGAGCGCTTTAAACAAAATGCAACGAGACAAACCTGTGGCGAAGATTACCAGACGTACAAAGAGGATGAGTGTCATCCTGAGCGGCAGCGAAGGAACTGCTCCGCTGCTCTTCAGGTATACGAGAATCACTCTGCTGGCTGCTGCCCAGCCTCTGGAGGCCAAGACGATTTTTTGAATCACCAGGCTGCATAAGATACTTTGCCATCTCAAGCCTGCCCGGTCTTCACTCTAGTTCCTCGCACCAGAGCTCTGGAAAAAGGCTTTGTTCCAGCGATGCTGAGCAGCATCGAACGAAGGAATGACGGAGCGGAAAAAAACATGCGCACGCGGGCGGCATTGCGAAAGGCCGGAGCCAGATGTTTAGCATAACCGGCCTGGTATTGGTGATGGGCGTGCTCCATGGAACATTTGCCTTGTACGAAGGGAATGAACGATTGAGCGGCAAGTGTACCGCTATGCAGGGCGAGCGATATGCCATCTCCTGCAAATGGGTCAATGAATCCGGCGGCGTCGCCCGCCATGAACATTCCTTTGTCCTCAGTCTGTGGACGGCGAAAGTAGAGCGGCGAGGTTGTAACAGGACTGAAGACCGCTTTCCAGTTCCGGCTGCGCCGCCGGAGTTCGGTATTCCTGGCAAAAACTTCTTCCAGAGACCGGGCGGTATCGGCCCGCACCATGGCGGACGCATTCACGGTGTTGGGTCCTACGGCTTGAACACCACAATAGCCGCCATCAAAGAAATACAGGTCAACCGAATCGGGGGGAGCATCCTCGTAGAAATGCGCCTTCAATCCAATCCACTTCTCGTTGCCGTGCGGGAATTGGGTCAACTGGGACCAGCGGCCACTTGCATTGACCAACACCCTGGCGCTGATTGTCTTATCTGACGTTGCCGTTGATGTTCTGACCTGGAATACCTCTCCAGTCATCACCTCACGCACCGTTACGCCTTCTTCTGCCTGGACGCCGTAATCGCGCGCAGCCTGGAGCAATACCGCATCGAGATCAAAGCGAGCGATGCTTTGGGCCGGCGGTTCAATGGGCAAGGAGATGAGCTTGGCCCCATAGAAAATTCGCGCCGAACTGATTTTAGGGTTTGATGCAAAGCGCTCTTCTCCCACCAGAGAAGCCAGCAGCCGCAAT
>DATMMY010000138.1:0-5275 GCA_035569515.1 Candidatus Solibacter sp.
AATTGAAATTGAAATTCATTTTCAAAATTGAGCTATGCTCCAAGCCCTGATTGTCACTCTACGGGAAGGCATTGAAGCGGCCCTCATTGTGGGGATCACCCTTGCCTATCTCACCAAGATCGGACGTACGGACCTGCGCAAGGCCGTCTATGCGGGCCTGATTGCCGCCTTTACCGGCAGCGTGGCGGGGGCGGTGGTGCTCTCCCGTTTGGGTCTCAATAGCGATGCCTTTGAAGGCTGCGTAGAGTTGGTGGCCGCCTTCTTTGTGGTGGGCATGGTCATCTTTATGATGCGCGCCGCCCGCAAGCTCAAAGGGGAAATTGAATCCAAGATCGGCTCCCTGGCCAGCGGGGGCTCGCATTGGGGCGTGTTTGCCTTTGTCTTTCTTATGGTCTTCCGCGAAGGCGTGGAGACGGTGCTGATCCTCTCCGGTGTCTCTTTGAACTCCACGCAGTTGATGAGCTTTATCGGTACCCTGCTGGGAGTGGCGCTGGCCATGGTCTTCGGCGTGATGTTCGTGAAGGGCAGCGTGCGTATCAACCTGCAGAAGTTCTTCCGCGTGACCAGCGTGATTCTGTTCTTTATTGCCGCCCAGCTTGTGATCACCGGACTGCACGATCTTTCCGAGGCCGGCATTTTGCCCCCCAGCAAGCGGGAGATGGCCTTGGTTGGCCCGATTGTACGCAATGATGCCTTTTTCTTTGTGGCCATTCTGGCTCTGACCGGGCTGATGGTGCTGTTGGAATACCGGCGTCAGCGTCCGGATATGGCAGTGGCAGCCTCCAAGGCGGAAGAAAGAAAACTGCAATGGATGGCGCGACGGGAGCGCTTATGGGCAGTCACTCTCTGCCTCACAACCTTTGTGTTTATGGCCGCCATCACGGTTGAGTTTGTATACGCCAAGAGCTCGGAGGTCATCTCCAAGGCGGATGCTATTGCCCTTGACGGCAATGGACAGGTAAAGGTCCCGGTCGCGGACCTGCAAGTTGGCGACCTGCACCGCTACAGCGTGAACATAGACGGTACAGACGTCCGTTTTTTCCTGTTTCGCAAGTCTGCGGACAAAGTAGAAGCGGTCTTTGACGCCTGCCAGATTTGCGGATCCATGGGCTTTTACAAGACTTCGCACGGAGTTGCCTGCAAGAATTGCGCCTCTCCCATCAATCCTGAAAGTGTGGGACAGAGCGGCGGCTGCAATCCTATTCCGTTGCAATCGGTTCAGGAGAAGGATAGTCAGGGAAACGTCAGCGCCGTGATTGTGTCGCGCGCCGATCTTTCCAGGCAAGTTGGACTGTTCAAATGAGTAAACAAGGGGCTTCGCCCGTTGATATACCTCACAAGCGTTGGGAGATTTCGCATTTGATTTTTCAATTACGAAATTACCAGATTACCCAATTACCAAATTCTCAGGGGGAGTCCCCCTGCGTGTATCGGAAAGAGAACAGAATTCTCGTTGCAACTAGCATAACGACCTAAAGATGTTTGGCCGCCTCCTATTCGAGTCGTTTCGCCGTCAACTGCGGCGCAAGGCGTTCGCAGTGCTGGCCATTACCCTGGGCATGAGCATCACTACGGCCATGATCTCCGTGGCCACCGATATCGGCGACAAGCTCAATCAGGAGCTGCGCACGGGCAGCGCCAACCTGGTGGTCACCCCGCTTGCCGACAGCCTCGATGTAAACATCGGCGGAGTTGACCTGAAACCGGCCAGTGAGGGCGCCTTCATCCACGAATCCGATCTACCCAAAATCAAAGGCGTCTTCTTCCGGCACAATATCCTGGGATATGCTCCCTTCCTCTCTGCATCCCAGAACTTCACGATTGGCGGCCGGGCGATCACGGCCGATTTGGTTGGGACTTACTTTTCGCAGCCGGTCCAGCAAGGAAACGAAAACTTTGCCACCGGTGTACGAACGGTCAATGGTTTCTGGAAGGTTGAGGGAAACTGGCCTGCCGATAACAGCGCGGATGCTCTAGCCGGCGCCAGCCTGGCCCGCAAGACAGGAATTCGCATCGGAGACAGGCTTCAGGCCGGAAGCCAGGAGTTGCGCATCAACGAATTGCGTATTACTGGAATCCTGAGCACTGGCGCAGCCGAAGACGATGCCATTGTTGCCCCCTTGCATGTTGTGCAGCAGGTCCTCGGCCGACCGGATGCGGTGCGTCGAGTCATTGTGAGCGCATTGACCAAGCCTGAAGATGCCTTTGCCCGCCAGAATCCCGCCAGTATGTCACCGGCGGCGTATGAACGCTGGTCGTGTTCGCCCTACGCGAATTCCATCGCCGATTCCATCAGCAAGGTCCTGCCCAATGTGCGCGTGGAGCAGATACGGCAAGTCGAACAGAATCAGGGCAACGTCCTCGCACGAATCTCGGGCTTAATGCTTCTGCTGACCATTGCTTCCCTGGTGGCCTCGGCGCTGGCTGTCTCCGCGGTAATGGCCGCGACCATCATTGAGCGACGGCAGGAAGTGGGATTGATGAAGTCCCTGGGAGCGGGCAATCTGGCCGTGGCATCGTTGTTTCTGACGGAGGCGGGGATCCTGGCCATCGGCGGCGGAATCCTGGGCTTTGCCGCCGGAGTGGTGCTGGCCCATCGCATTGGCCAGAGCATTTTTGGCTCGTCCATCACCGTGCCTCCCGTGGTGCTGGCCATTGTGCTGTTCGGTGCTCTGGTGGTCACGTTCGTTGGAAGCACCGGGGCGATCCGCAAAGCTATGCGTTTTGATCCTGCCGTGGTGCTCCGAGGCGACGCATGAGCCGCGCACATTTGGTCTTTCTGCTGCTGGTAAAAGCCGCATGGGTCCGTAAGGACCGTTCGCTGACCGCCCTGCTCTCCATCACCGTGGTGGCCACCATGGCCACGGTGGCCCTCAGCGTCTATGCCGACGTGGGAACCAAGCTCAACCGTGAGTTCCGTCATTTTGGCGCGAACGCGATCGTCACCTCTCCGCAGGGCCCGTTGGACAGCAGCCAATTGGCAACCATCAAAAACACGCTTGGCGGCCGGGGTGAGGTCGTTCCCATAGCATACGCAATTGCCCAGGAGGCATCGGGTTCTCCTGTGGTGATTGGCGGCACGGACTTACAAGCCTTTCACGAGATGAATTCCTCATGGTCGATCACGCCGGCAAGTGACCAGCAAGGTCAGGCGTGGCTGGGCGCACGGGCTGCTGAGATTCTTTCTCCCAAAGGACAGGACTTCCAGATCAGCTTTGGCGGCAAAAGCCTTCAAGTCCATCCTGGAGCCGTTTATCGCTCCGGTTCTGAGGACGACAGCCGCATTTACCTTGATCAAAAGCAATTCTCTTTCCTGACGGGCCTTCAGCCCAACATCGTCCAGCTGCGGATTGACGGCTCTCCCTCGGAGATTGAAAACCAAATCCAAAAGCTCAGTGCCGCCATACCACAAGCCGAGATTAAACCGGTGCTCCAGATCACAGCCGCTCAGGCCGCGGTGCTGGGCAGGACCCGGTCTGTGGTGCTGGCGGCATCGGCCGTGGTTGTGGTGTTGATCATTCTCTGCATGGTGGCTACGCTCACCGGATCGGTATTGGAGCGGCGCAAAGATTTTGCAGTCATGAAGGCCCTTGGAGCATCGAACAGCTCGGTCAATATACTGTTTGCGGGAGAGGCAACGCTGCTCAGCATCATCGGCGCCCTTTGCGGTTTTGTGGCGGGTTCGGCGGTTGCCTGGTGGATTGGGGCGGCCAACTTTGGAGCGGGGATTCAGCCACGGCTGGGGCTCTTGCTTCCTGTAGTGGTTGGCAGCATAATCCTCGCGCTCATTGCAGCCACCGCGCCGCTCAAGGTTTTGCGGCAGATACAGCCTGCGGGTATTCTGAGAGGGGAATAGGGACGCAATGTCGATCGAGCTAAAGAATGTGACCCGCATCTACTCCAGCAACGTGGAGGTGCAGGCGCTGGAACAAGTTTCCCTTTCGGTAAAGCAGGGCGAATGGCTGGCGATTATGGGCCCTTCCGGCTCCGGGAAATCCACTCTGGTGAACCTGATTGGCTGCCTCGACCAGCCTACTCGGGGTGAGATCTGGATTGACGGCGTAGACATCGCGAAGATATCGGCGGCGGAGTTGAACCGTTTCCGGGCCGAAAAGATCGGATTCATATTCCAGCAGTTTCACCTGATTGCCTACCTTACCGCGCTCGAAAACGTGATGCTGGCCCAGTACTTTCACAGCATGACCGATAAAGGCGAAGCCCTGGAAGCGCTGGACCGGGTAGGACTGAAAGACAGGGCCAACCATCTTCCGGCCCAGCTTTCGGGAGGCGAACAGCAACGGGTCTGCATTGCCCGCGCCCTCATCAACAATCCCAACATTATCCTGGCGGATGAGCCCACCGGCAACCTTGACGCTGTAAACGAAGAGATCGTTCTACGGGAGCTCCGCGATCTGCACGCCCAGGGACACACCATCATCATGGTGACCCACGATCCAGTGGTTGCACGCATGGCTGACCGCAAGCTGGAACTGCATCACGGCAAGATCGCCTCCCAGGAGACCTTCACCCTCTCGGATGAAGAACAGTTCGATGAATTACTGGAGGAGCTTTGGGTCCTGGCCGAAAATGGCGAGCCGGCTGAGCTAGGACGCGTAGAAGTTGACGGCGCTTTGCCCACCGGCCTGGCCTTGGAACGAATGCAGGAACTAGGTTTGGTGGAACTGGACGAGCACAGCAGCGAACCGCATACGCACAGGCAAATACTGAATCGCTGCCATGATGCTTTGCGTCCCAGCTTTGACTCGCCCAATCACGGCGACCGCATGATCATGTTCACAGAAAAAGGCCGCAAGCGGGCCGAGGATGTGATCCGCCGCCACCGCCTGGCCGAGCGCCTTTTTGTGCAAACGTTTCAGGTCCAAAATGAAAAAGAGGTAGAAGAGCAGGCTTGCAAGTTTGAACATGTCTTGTCCCCGGAAGTGACCGACAGCATCTGCTCCTTCCTGGGACATCCCCGCACCTGCCCCCACGGTAGCCCCATTCCAGCGGGACCATGCTGCATCCTGGCCAAAGCCACAAGCAAGCCAAGGGTGCTGGCAGATGCCACAACCACAAACGAAAAATCAACTTAGAGCGTAGCCCGTTCCTGGAATGCTATAACTCCTTGGCTTGGGGCCAGACAATCCTGCCTTTGTATTTCTAATTCGCGTTCATTCGCGTTAATTCGTGGCTAAATCTCTTGCTCTTCTCCGCGCCACTGGGAATTTACCCCCAAATGTTGCAGCGCTCTTGAAGTCCGATTAAAGTGGGACCT
>DATMMY010000139.1:0-8898 GCA_035569515.1 Candidatus Solibacter sp.
ACAATTTTGGCGAGACGGAACTCAAAGATCAACTGGCTGCGCTGGACCAGGCTCTCACCAGGTTTCCGCAGCTGGACGCCACGCGCCTGGGCTGGTGGGGTTGGAGTTACGGCGGCTATATGACTCTGAACGCCCTGACCCACTCAACCCGCTTCAAGGCCGGAGTAGCGGTTGCGCCGGTAACCGATTGGCATGACTATGACAGCATCTATACCGAACGCTACGCCGGGCTGGTGCCGGAATATGAAGAAGCTTACAGGAAGAGTTCGCCCATCAATTTTGCCAAGAACCTCCACGGACACCTGCTGGAAGTGCATGGGACCAGTGACGACAACGTCCACATGCAGAATACAATGCAGATGATTAATGCCTTGATTGAGGCCGGAAAGCAATTTGACCTGGTGCTCTACCCGCGCAAGACTCACGGAATTTCCAGCCCTGCTGCGCGCATCCATTTATTCAATAGAATCCGCGACCATTTCCGCCGTGACTTATTGGGCGAGCAGAATGCCGGGCCGGAGAAGTCAGAGTGAAGAACCACACATTGACACTTGGCGATTTTGAACTAACGGTAGTCTCGGATGGCCTCTACCGAGGGGATGGAGGGGCTTTTTTTGGTGTTGTGCCTAAAGTCATGTGGCAAAGAAAGACCCAGCCGGACGAACTCAATCGCCTGGCCATCGGGCTCAATTCGCTCTTGGTACGCACTGGAAAATTGAATGTGCTGATCGACACCGGCATCGGCAACAAACTTCCTGAAAAGCAGAAACGGATCTGGGAAGCACCGGAAAAATTGCTGGATAATCTGCACGAGACTGGTGTTGCCCCGGAAGACATCGACATCGTAATCAACTCCCATCTGCACTTTGATCATTGTGGCTGGAACACCATATATCGGGGTGAGCGCGCGGTCGCTACCTTTCCCAAGGCGAATTACTACGCGCCGGAAGGCGAATGGCGGCATGGACAACTGCAGCTGGAACGCGATCGCGTGAGCTACATCAGCGACAACTACAACCCGTTGATCGACTCCGGCCAGATGCAGTTGCTCAACGGGCAGGTTGAGATCACGCCCGGTATCTCCGTGGTTCCAACTCCCGGCCACACCCGTAACATGAACGCCGTTATGATTCAGAGCGGCGGCAAGACGGCCTGCTACATTTCTGACCTCATACCAACCTCCTGGCACCTCGAACCCACTTGGGTGCTGGCCTACGATCTGTTCCCGCTGGAGACCATTGAAAACAAGAAGAAGTATTATGAGCGGGCAATCCCAGAGCAATGGCTCACCATCTTTACCCACGATCCGGATGTGCCCTGGACGTATCTCAATAGAGAGGCGGGCAAAATTGTTCTCAAGAAAGTCTAGCTGTGGAACATTGTAGAAAGTGGATCAGTATCCCATGTAAAGAGTGCCTAGTGTGACACAGGCCGCCCCGGCTGTAGTGCACAAACTTATGGCGAAAACACCGGATGCAGAGAGAGGATGAGTGTCATCCTGAGCGGCAGCGAAGGAACTGCTCCGCTGCACTTAAGGTACGCGAGAACCGATCTTGCTAATTTCTAAAATACTCCCTAGTGTCATGAATAATTCCAAACGCTATACCCTCGCGCAAACGAGAAGTGGGCAACATCAATTCTAAAACGCTCTAAATGCCCAGAGAAAAAAACCCAGCCGTCCTCCGCCCAACCAGCTAGAATCTTCCAGACCATGCGCAGGACTCTCCTCATGTTGGGTTTGTTGGCGGCCAGCCAGGCGCAGATGCTGCGATTTTCGCCGGTAGCCAAAGATGTAATCTTGGAAAGAGCGGAAGAGATTCCTCCCGGCAATCAGGAACGCCATGCCAGAATAAAAGAACTCTTTGCGCAGTCAGGCTGTCTGATGGTTAACGAGCAGACCGTCCCATCCTCAGAGATTCCCAACGTCATTTGCCGTCTTAAGGGCCGCACCGAGAAGACGATTATCGTGGGGGCAAACTACAGCCAGATATCTCCTGACAACTGGGCCGGCGCTTCAATGCTGGCGGGGCTCTATCAGAGCCTGGCCGCACGAAAGCGGCACCATACATTCATCTTTGTCGCTTTTGCCGATGAGACAAAGACCCCGGCAGCCTCCCAGTTTTTTGCTGGACACATGACCAATACGGAAGTGGGACGTACCCATGCAATGATTGATCTGGACGCTCTCGGCCTCTCGCCCACCAAGTTTTGGGCTGCTCATTCCGATAAAGACTTGGTGAAAGCGCTGGTAGTGGTGATGTATGCCTTGAAGCTGCCCGCGAGTCAGGTGGATATCGCCAAAGCCGGCGAGACGGACTCAGAGGCTTTTGCCTCCCGGCATATCCCCCAAATCACCATCCATTCGCTTACCAAAGATGCAGTCACAGTCCTGGAGAAGAATCAAGGGCCCATCAAGGAATTCCGTCCCAACAACTATTACGATTCATACCATCTCATTAGCGGCTATCTCGCTTACCTTGATGAAACTCTCAAATCGCGGCCTGCTACTAAATAACTGTCCTAAGATCTAACTTCACCCGATTTTTTTCGAAGTGTCCTGGCCAGCAGCTACCATCCTGTTGCGATTCCATCCGCATCTCATGAGCTAACACTCGCAATCCAGGGTGACGGATATTTTCCTCAACTGCATGAGAGTCAGCAAGTGTGCTTGACACTCACTGGGAAGTGGGAACAGGGTTGCGAAAACGATGTATTTTATGAAGTACGCCACAGGTTCAGCAGTTGTTTTAGGTTTGTGCGTTTTCGGATTGCTGTTGGGTTTCTTCCCTTCCTATTGCCAGGCCCAACCTGGCATCCAAGGTCAATGGTCGTCGCTGGAGACATGGCCGACGCGGGCAATTCATACCAGTCTATTGCCCGATGGCCGAGTGTTTTTCTTCTCCTATTATGATGAGGCGCTCCAGCCCCACATCTGGGACCCGGCAACAGACACTTTTGCGCCCACAGCGGCCTCGTCCTACTCCCTTTTTTGCGCCGGCCATACAACCATGGCCGATGGCCGCATCTTCATCGCCGGCGGCCACATAGCCGACTACACTGGGTACGCTCATGCCGCAATTTACGATCCCTTTAAGAACACCATGACCCAGGTAGCGGACATGAACGAGGGCCGATGGTATCCGACCACCACCGTCCTGGCCAATGGCGACATTCTGGTGGTTTCCGGCGACGTCAATTCCAATACTGTTGTCAATCCGTTGCCGCAAGTATTTCAGATAGCCACCGGGACATGGCGCAGTCTCACCTCGGCGCAATTGATGCAAGATCTCTATCCGGTCATGTTTGTGGCCCCGAATGGCCAGGTGCTTAATGCCGGTCCGCAGCCGGTATCGCGTTATCTCGACACCTCGGGCACAGGGACCTGGACGGACCTTGCCCCCAGGAAGTTCAGCGGCTGGCGGGATTACGGCCCGGGGGTAATGTACGAGACAGGTCAGGTCCTGGAGCTCGGCGGGCACGATCCACCTACAGCCACAGCAGAAACTCTCGATCTCACGGCTGCTACGCCCGCCTGGACCCTTACCGGCAACATGCACTTTGCCCGCCGCCAGCACAATGCGGTAGTCCTGCCGGACGGCAAAGTATTCGTGGTTGGCGGAAGCAGCGGAGGTGGTTTTGATGACTCCACCAATCCTGTGTTTCCCACGGAAATGTGGGATCCGGCCACCAGGCAGTTCACTGTGATGGCCAGTATTGCGGTGTATCGCGGTTACCACTCGATTGCCTTGCTTTTGCCGGACGGGCGGGTGCTCTCTGCGAGCGGGAATGTGGCCGGAGCCAATGCCCAAATATTCTCTCCACCATATCTTTTTTCGGGTACGCGTCCCAGCATTTCCTCGGCGCCAACAAGCGTAGGTTACGGACAGGCCGTCTTCATTGGCACGCCTGATGCCGCAAACATTTCAAAGGTGACATGGTTGCGGAACGGCTCGACCACCCATACCTTCGATATGGGCGCGCGATTCATGCACTTGAGCTTCACCAGGGTCAATGGTGGATTGAATGTAACCATGCCGGCCAATGGCAATCTTGCCCCGCCAGGTTATTACATGCTGTTTCTCCTTAACGCCTCCGGGATTCCTTCGGTGGCCACGATCATCCAGATCACGCAAAACGGCGGTGCTTCCGGAACACTGACCGGCAATGTGACGAACACTTCCGGTGCGCCGCTGAACCATGCGCAGGTCACGAGCGGGGGCGTCTCCGCCAGCACGGCGCCCAATGGCGCATACACCCTCAGCAACGTGCTTGCCGGACCAACCACAGTAACGGCAACGCTCCAGGGCTACCAGAGTGGATCTCAGAGTGTTACTGTCACGGCCGGAAGCAACACTGGCGTTCCTCCGATTCAGCTTGCGCCGGCGAACCCCGGCACGGTCACCGGAAGTGTCGTGGACAACGCTGGAAAGGCCATCGTGGGGGCCACGCTAAACGGCGCCGGCCTCACAACTACTACAGATGGCAACGGAGCATATATGCTTGCCAACGTTCCTGCCGGATCAGTCACGCTCACTGCTTCTGCAAGCGGGTTCCAGCCTGCTTCGGAATCGGTCACGGTTACCGAGGGCAACACCACTGCAGCGCCGGCGATGACCCTCCTTTCAAATAATGGCAACGTGACCGGCAAGGTGTTTGACTCTTCGAACAATACCATCAGCGGAGCCATGGTCAGTTTCGGCGGCGGTACCGCGACCACCGATGCGGCCGGCACTTACAACTTCACCAACCTTCCGGCGGGCGCAATTCAACTGGTTGCTTCAGCCACCGGGTTTCAGAGCTTAACCCAGAACGTGACGGTAGTTGCTGGAACCACTACCACGGCAAATTTCAAGTTGACCCCGGCCCTCCGCTTCGTGGCGGCCACGCAGTGCAGGGTTGCGGATACGCGGAATCCGAACGGCCCCTTCGGCGGACCGTTCATGAGCGCTGGAAGCACCCGTTCCTTCGCTATCCCAAACAGCACTTGCGGCATTCCTTCTACTGCGCAGGCTTACTCTGTAAATGTTACGGTTGTGCCGAAGGTCAAACTTGCGTATCTGACAATGTTTCCCTGCGGACAGACACAGCCGTTGGTTTCGACACTGAACTCCGATCACCGCGTTAAGGCGGCCGCGGCAATCGTACCTGCCGGTACTAATCGGGCCGTGTGTATCTACGTAACGGATGACACGGACGTGGTCCTCGATATTGACGGTTACTTTGTTCCCGCAACGAACCCCTCCGCTCTGGCCTTTTTCCCCGTCACGCCGTGCCGCCTGGTTGACACTCGCCTGGCGCCAGGACCCCTAGGCGGACCGTCGCTTCAGGGCAATGACGCGGCCAGGTCATTCCCTCTTCGTTCTAGCTCCTGCAATGTGCCTGCGACCGCACAGGCGTATTCCCTGAATTTCACATCTGTACCTAAAGGAGGGCTGGACTACCTGACCACATGGCCGACGGGACAACTGCAGCCGCCGGTTTCCACGTTGAACGCGCCCACCGGCGCGATTACTGCAAATGCAGCCATTGTGGCGGCAGGCACGAACGGCGCCATTTCGGTCTTTGCCTCCAACGACTCGGACCTGGTCATTGACGTCAATGGATACTTTGCGCCGCCCGACCCTGGCGGTCTATCGCTCATTAACGTTGCGCCGTGCCGCGTACTCGATAGCCGCATTCCGTCAGGTAGTCTTCCGTTCAAAGGAACTCGGGATGTAAACGTTGCCGCCAGCGGCTGCGGCGCTCCCGCATCGGCGCAGGCGTATGTGCTCAACGCCACGGTCGTTCCGTCGGGAGTGCTCGGATACCTGACCCTGTGGCCGCAAGGAGCAACTCAACCACTGGTTTCCACGCTGAATGCCGCTGATGCCGCTATCACTTCGAACATGGCCATTGTCCCGACAACCAATGGCTCTATCAGCGCTTTCGCCCAGGATCCGACGCACCTGGTCCTCGATCTTTCCGCATATTTCGCACCGTAAGGGGGCCACGTGAACTTTACTTTCCGAGAGGTCGCGCAATGATCAACATGAATGGCAAGGTCGTCTTCCTGCTCACAGCATTGGCGCTGCTGCTCGCTGCCGCGGCGGAAGGGCAGAGTTATTCACTCACCGATCTGGGCACGTTGCGGCTGGGCAGCGCCCGCGTTCACGATATCAATTCTCTGGGCCAGGTAGTCGGCGCTTCTGGAGCTCCGCACGGTTCTGGCACGCGCGCATTTTTCTGGAGCCGGAAAAGCGGCATGCTTGATCTGGCCTCCTTACCCGGTGGCGATTATAGTGTGGCCTCCGCCATCAACGATTCCGATCAGGTTGTGGGCACCTCAAATTCCCAAAACGGTATGCATGCCTTCTTATGGACGCCTGCAAACGGCTTGCAGAAGTTGCCTGCGCTCTCCGGGACTAATTCCACCAGTGCCTATGCCATCAATGGGCTCGGCCAAATTGCCGGTGTTTCCGGGAGCCATGCAACTCTTTGGAACGGAAACACAGCCACCGGAAACACAGCCAAAGACCTGGGCACTCTGGGCGGCGCCTGGAGTGAGGCACACGGCATCAGCAGTCACGGGCAAGTGGTGGGCGTCTCCGATACAAACTCCGGCCCCCATGCATTCTTGTGGAAAGACGGCTCTCCCATGGAGGATTTGGGCGTCTTACCTGGAGACTCAACCAGCCGCGCCAATCGCGTCAACGACCAGGGAGCGGTTGTCGGCGCATCCGAAGGGCCTGGGGGCGTGCGCGCCTTTATCTGGACGAGCAGCGCCGGCATGCAACCGATCGACTCGCTCCAGGGAGGCCATTACACTGAGGCATTCGGGATCAATAATCTCGGCCAGGTCGTGGGACAGTCCGGCAGCTCGCTGGGAACAAGGGCCTTCCTGTGGACAAAAACAAATTCCATTGTTGACCTGAACGAGCTGGTTCCCGGACTTCCTGCTGGCATGATCTTGACCGGAGCGTTCTCCATTAATGACAAAGGAGAGATAGCTGCCTTTGGCGTGATTAATCCCAGGCTGAACAAGAACCATCAGGCCAACATGGACGACCATATTCATTCGGGTCCAACTCATGTCTTCCTGCTTACGCCTCTTTGATAACTGAATATTGACATCGGAGTCGGGTTGAATAGCAGCGTTCTTGTAGCCGCTACCAATCATCTATGCTTAAGCCGCTAAGCTCGTTTTAATCAATTCAGATACGATGAACTCTTGCCTGCCCCATTCTCCACCGCATGGGCCAACCGCAGCACCGTGCCTTCATCAAAGTGCTTGCCAAGTATCTGCAATCCAATCGGAAGGCCTGTTTTGGTGTGCCCGCAGGGGACACTGATTCCCGGAACGCCCGCCAGGTCTGCGGTCACGGTGTAGATATCGGCCAGATACATCGCCAGAGGATCGGATGTCTTTTCACCCAGCTTAAAAGCAGCGGTGGGCGCTGTGGGGGTCACAATGGCATCCACCTGGCGAAAAGCGTTTTCGAAATCGCGGGCCAGAAGCGTCCGGACTTTCTGCGCCTTGAGATAGTAAGCGTCGTAGTAGCCGGAACTGAGAGCGTAGGTTCCCAGCATGATGCGGCGCTTTACCTCAGTTCCAAAACCTTCATCGCGGCTTTTGCGGTACATCTCGGAAAGCGTGCGCGCCTGGGTGGAGCGATGGCCGTAGCGCACTCCGTCATATCGCGCCAAGTTGGCTGAAGCTTCAGCGGTGGCAATCACGTAGTAAGCAGGTATGGCGTAGGCCGTGTGCGGTAGAGATATAGGCACGATCTCGCAACCATCATGGGCCAATTCTTGGATGCCCGCCTCAACCGCCGTCCGGACCTCGCTATCGAGACCGTCTGCGAAATATTCTTTGGGAACTCCCAGCTTCAGGCCTCTTACCGGTTTTGCCAACTCCGCTTCATAGTCAGCGACCGGAACATTGGCGGAGGTGGAGTCAAGAGGATCGCGCCCGGCGATCGTACGCAGGAGTATGGCTGCGTCTTTAACAGTCTTGGTCAGTGGTCCAATGTGATCAAGGGACGAGGCAAAGGCGATCAGCCCATAGCGTGAGACCCGGCCGTAGGTGGGCATGAGCCCCACTACGCCGCAAAACGAAGCTGGCTGGCGGATCGAGCCGCCCGTATCTGAACCCAGGGCCGCAACCGCCGTACCTGCGGCAACCGCCGCCGCGGAGCCGCCGCTGGAGCCTCCGGGAACACGCGAAGGGTCACGTGGATTGCGCACCGGCCCGTAAGCGGAATTCTCGTTGGATGAACCCATGGCGAACTCATCACAATTGGCTTTTCCCAGCACAATAGCGCCGGCGGTCTCCAGGCGCTCTACGGCAGTGCAGTCATAGGGTGGAATGAAGTTTTGCAGGATTTTGGATCCGGCGGTACTGCGCACACCCTTGGTGACCATCACATCTTTAACGGCAACCGGTACGCCGGCCAGAGGAGGCAGCGGCCCTCCGCTTTGTGCCAGCTCATCAACCCGGGTTGCCTGCCGCAAGGCGCGATCCTGGCAAAGAGTGAGATAAGCGTGAATCTCGCCGTCTTCAGCCTCAATCTTTTTGTAGAACTCTTCCACGACCTGGGTTGCTGTGAACTGTTTTTCCGCAATGGCCTTCCGCGTGGATTCAACCGTGAGCTGATTGATGTTCATGATTTGCTTTCAATGGTGTTTTTTCCGGTTACTTCTCCGACCAATTTTCCCGATTTACTTTTCCTGACTACTTTTCAATGACCTTGGGCACTTTGAAGAAAGTTCCGTCGGAGTCCGGCGCGTTTTGGAGGGCCGCTTCCCTGGGGAGACATGTCCGGTGCAGGTCCTGGCGCATGGCGTACGCAAATTTGTCGCTGCCCGTTTTTTCGGGTGCGCCATAGCGGTCCGATATCTGGGCCATTGGTGGAACGTCGG
>DATMMY010000140.1:0-3974 GCA_035569515.1 Candidatus Solibacter sp.
ACTTGCTGCCACGATTGAGCAGAGTCTTGAGAAGTTCGGAATTGCGCGCGAAGAGAAGCCTTATCAACCCCACCTGACTCTGGCGCGAGCGATCCAGGGCGGACCAGGCAGGTGCTTTCAAATTCTCCAGCAGCGCCTTGATCCGGCCGACCCAATGCGGTTCGGTACAATGACTGCGCGAGAGTTCTTCCTCTATAAGAGTGAATTGCAACGGGGAGGCGCGAAGTACACGCGGCTCCAGGGCTTCCCTCTGGAATCGCTCTAAGTAGTGCTAATGGCAACTCTATTCATCATCGTCGCCGCAGTCGGATATTTTCTGGGCGCCATTCCCTTCGGTTTTCTGCTGGTAAAGTTTTTTCGCGGCGAGGATATACGTCTTTCCGGCAGCGGTAACATCGGCGCAACCAATGTTGCCCGCTCGGGAGCAAAAGGCCTGGGAATTGCAACGCTGGTGCTGGATGCTCTGAAAGGCTTGCTGGCTGTCTGGTTCGGCTCGGTCTTGGCCCACTCCACTTTCAATTCATGCGCAGCCGGAATCGAGTGTGTTCCGGCAACGCGGCTTATGGCTGCCGGCGCTCTGGCCGCTGTGTTGGGGCATGTCTTTCCCGTCTGGCTGAAGTTTCGCGGAGGGAAAGGTGTAGCCACGGGCGTGGGGGCCTTTGTGCTTCTGTTCCCCAAGACGCTGCTGATAGCGCTGCTGCTGTTCCTGGTAGTGGTGGCGATCACGCGTTATGTTTCGCTGGGCTCCATCCTGGCGGCCATGGTTTTTCCCATTTCCGCTCATTTTGTCGAGCATGCGAAGCTGCCGTCAGTGCTGCTGGTCTCTGCGATTGCCGCGCTGATCGTGCTCAAGCACAGCCAGAACATTCGTCGCTTGCTGGCCGGAAATGAGAACCGCTTTGGCAACAAGAAATCTCCGGCAGCCGAGGAACGCGCTTGAGTTGTATAGCGGTGATTGGCGCGGGGGCCTGGGGGACTGCTTTGGCCATGGTGGCCGGTAGGCGCGGTGACCACCAGGTCCGACTCTGGGCCTATGAAAGAGAAGTTTGCGCCAGCATAGCGAAGTCTCGCGTCAACGAGCTTTTTCTTCCCAACTACCAGGTTCCTCCGACGGTGCACGCCACGAATGACTTGAAAGAAGCGCTCGCTGGCGCGGAGATCGTTGTCAGCGTAATGCCATCGCATCACTGTCGCCGGAGCTTTGAGCACATGACGCAATGGTTGCTTCCTCATATGCTCTTTGTGAGCGCTACCAAGGGAATCGAAAACGACACGCTGCTCCGCATGAGCGAGGTCATTCACGAAGTTGTCTCCCGCTTTTCGGGTTTCACTCCAAGGGTTGTTGCGATGAGCGGACCTACCTTTGCCCAGGAGGTCGCCAAAGGCGATCCCACAGCCTTGACCGTTGCCTCCACGGATGTTTCGCTCGCGGCGATTGTTCAAAAGGAATTTAGCGACCCCAACTTTCGCCTTTATGTAAATGATGACCTGACTGGAGTTGAACTGGGCGGGGCCCTGAAAAATGTGATTGCCATCGCCGCCGGTGTCTGCTCCGGACTGGGCCTAGGCCACAACTCCACGGCCGCTCTGATTACACGGGGCCTGGCTGAAGTCACCAGGCTGGCAGTGGCCTGCGGCGCCAAGCCGCAAACCATGGCCGGACTGGCCGGCATGGGCGATTTGGTGCTGACCTGCACAGGAGGACTCTCGCGCAACCGTAGTGTAGGTGTCGCACTGGGACAAGGACGGCAACTGAAAGACATCATCGCCGGCATGCGTGGCATGGTCGCAGAAGGCGTGCTTACAACCAATGCCGCCATCGGCCTGGCGCGCAGGGCGGGCGTGGAGATGCCGATTACCGAACAGATGTACGCTATCTTGCACGATGGCAAGGCCCCTCTCGACGCCATCCGCGAATTGATGACACGCCCGGGAAAAGCAGAAGACAGGTTTTGAGGACTTTCGCAGCGTGTTTCGAGGCTGCGCTAATTGTCCTGACACGTGTGAACGATAATACGCATTGAGGTACGCGCCTATGCTGTCCATCCGGCTGCATCCTGATATTGAGCGGCGGCTGTCCGAGCTCGCCAGGCAAACTGGGCGGACAAAGAGCTATTATGCTCGTGAACTCATCGAGAGGAATATTGAAGACCTCGAAGACCGTTATTTGGCGGAGGCACGCCTGGAGAAAAGCCGTCCATCCCTCACCAGCCAACAAGCGAGGAAGCGGCTTGGTCTGGAGCGTTGAGTACAGTCTAGAGGAGTTGAAAGGAGCATCATTTAAGGGGGAAGTTAAGACCAGTCCACCTGCCCCCTGCGAGGAACCATCCTGGGTACTTCAGTAATCGTGCCCTAAGGCATTTTCCCCGTTAGAGTTAGAGGGTTCAGTATTAGAATTTCAGAGATCGTCTGGCCATGAAGCTACCTGTTCCTTCGCGCATTCCGATTCTTTATGTAATTCTCTTCGTCCTGATTGCAGTGGCGGTAGTGCCTCTCTATTTCTATTACACCAAAGTAGTGGATATGAACCGCGAGGCCCTGCAGCGCAATGAAAAATTGCTGCAAAACATGGTCACAAGCTCCCTCGCGCAAGACATCGCCCAGAGAGAAAAAGACATTCGTTCCACGCTGGCGAGCCTCACGTTTTCAATTCAGGTGACCAGCGGCGGAAACCTCAGCGGGCCTCACGTTGAAGCGCCTGAAGTCCGCGCCCTGCTCCAGAACTACATTGCGAATCCTGACTCCATTGTGCCGTATGCGCGGTTGGTCAATTCCGAAGGCCGGTACATGTCATTGGGCACACTTGCTCCTGACGCATTTTTAGAAAAGGAGCTGGAGCATGCACTGGCGGCCGCCCACGATGGACGCGAGTACACCGGAGAGGCAATATCAATCGGGAACGGCAAGGACGCTCACACCGTGATGGTAGTGAGCAGACCGGTGTGTAACGCGCACGGCCAGGACACGCAGTTGTGCTCCGCCGATGAGCCTTTTCTCGGGGCGCTGGAACTCGCGGTGGACCTTCAATACCTGGTCAGGAAATTGAAAGATGCCAAAGATCAGGGGCTCGATACCTTTGTCATTGACCGTTCCGGGCGCATGGTAGCCTCTTCGGGGCAAAAATATGCAACCGGCCAGGTCATGAGTAACGACCTGGTAAAAGGTTTTGTGGAGCAGAGCGGCAACGCGCGCGTCTCTGTAACCAAGGAATTCAAGATCCAGGATGGCAAGAACAGCATTCCCATGCTGGGAACTTATGATCCGGTGCCGGGTTTGGGCTGGGCCGTGGTGGCGCAAAAGACCCAGGCCGATGCTTACACCGACATCTTTAGCATGCAGCGCGCCGCCCTTTCCTTTGCGCTAATTGCCATCGCCTTCAGCAGCTTTGTGGGAATCTTTGCGGCACGCCGCCTGACGACTCCTTTGAATGTGTTGACGGAATCCAGCCGAGCCATCGCCGGCGGCGACTTTTCCCAGCGCGTTAAGCTGCATAGCCGCACCGAGATTGGTGAGCTTGCCCAGACGTTCAACAGCATGACCGACGACCTGGAGCGGTTTGTCCATGATCTGAAGAAAGCGGCTGACGAAAACCGAACCCTGTTCATGAGCTCCATTCAGATGCTGGCCGGAGCAGTTGACGAAAAGGACCCATACACCAAAGGTCATTCTGATCGTGTCACCCGCTACTCCATCATCATTGCTACGGAAATGGGCCTGAAGTCTGAAGATATTGAGAAAATCCGCATCTCCGCGCAACTTCATGACGTGGGCAAGATCGGCATTGAAGACCGCATCCTGAAAAAGCCGGGCGCGCTTACGCCGGAAGAGTTCGAAATCATGAAGACCCATACCACCAAGGGCGCAGCCATTCTGCGTCCGGTGGAAATGCTCAAAGATATGCTGCCGGGCATCGAGTTGCACCATGAGTCTCTGGATGGACGCGGATATCCTTTTGGACTGAAGGGCGATCAGCT
>DATMMY010000141.1:0-7734 GCA_035569515.1 Candidatus Solibacter sp.
CCCGACCCCACCCCGCTGCCCGTTCCAGTGCCATTGGAAGGCGCTGTCATGAGGCTCTTAAGGTCGCCAATCTGAGGGGGCGCGGAAAGCTTAAGATCGGCTATCACGGTTGGTTCCCTCATGATCTTCGATTCTTCTTTAGGCCGGATTACAACTGGCGGCGCGAGTTGAGGAGCCTTTGAAGTCTTGGGTGGCGCACCCGTGGATGCCAGCAGCTTGCTGTTTTCGCCACCTCCGCCCCCGCCTCCCGCCTTCTTAGAAGGAGTTAAAGGCAAATAGGGGCCTACCAGGGGCGTAACCTCGGTGGTAACTGCCGGCTTGATCTTCTGGATTGTCGCGTGAAGCAGCCATACCACTAAAGCTACGACTGCCACGTGAGTCAAAAACGACAATACAAAATTTTCCGGACGAGTCGCGTAAATACCGTATCCGGCTCCGAAGGTGGGAATCCCATCGCGGACGTCCTTGGAAATCTTGACGACAGGCGTCTGATCCTGAGCTTTTAGGTTCCCGGCTCCAGAAGGCCCTTGCAGATTATTATCTTTTGTCTCGAGCACAGACATGTACCCATAGTATAGACGGCCTTGTGGCCGAAAAGTTCCTAAACCTTAGTTCAGGATCTGTTAAGTTTAATTAATTCTCGCCAAACCAACAACTTAGCCGTGAAAGAGCGATGCAAAAAATCCTCTGATGCGACCCAAAAAACCTTTCCTCTCCTTCTTCTTTGGAGACACTTCTTGCGTGACGGTCTTTGGCTCGGTTTTCTCTAGAACGCTGGGCTCCACCTCTTCTTGCAGGGAAAACACATCAGGTAGTGTAGAAAATCGAACCCTAGCGATGGTATAGGAGGTCCCCGGGTCTGGTGCTGCTCCTGGCACGGTTCCGCGGAACACCAGCGGTACGTCTACCTTCACTTGCACATCCTCCGGCTTCTGCGAAGGAACTTCCGCCGTTGGGTTGGTCGGCGGGCTTTGGCTGGCGCGTAAGACGGACTGCGGGGCCGGACAGCCGCAGGAGCCAATTTCAGAGGTACGGTCGGTCAGCTTGCCTTTGGAAAAGAGCACCTTTTCGTCCGGCTTGACCTGATAAGTTCCTGTCCCCATCATCTCGGAAACGATAATGCCGGAGGTATTGCCGCTCAGACTTTTGATGCACGTATCTCCACGATTGTTGACTCCCAGCGCAAAATGAAAAGTCCCGGGGCCTGCGAGCAGGATTTTGAAGTCCGGAGTGATCAGCGTATCGGCCAGGGAATTGATGGGATAATTCAGCTCCAGAGAGCCCGTATCCAGGCCAAACATCACGCCTTCAGTGTTCGGGACAGCGGCGATACTAAGACTGCTTTTGGGGCAGATGCGTACCTGTCCACCCCGCGCAAGAATGAGCGAGGCAACCGATTGTCCGGCTGAAAGCTGGGAACCACTGGACACGCTCATGCCGGTTCCGGCGAGCAAGGCTGAACCATGCGCCCCTTCTTCTGTTGAAAACAGCTCACCAAGCGCGCGGGGAGACTGGGTCTGGGCCCACGCACAGGACGAAGAAAGCAAGGCTCCTGCGAACAACAATTTCAAATTTCGGCTTCGTTTTGGGATCAAGGCCACAGAATTAGCGTCCGGTCTAGGTTTGGTGCAGGAATTCGTATTTCTCAATGGCCACCGCTACGCCTTTTTCGTTGCCTGCCTGATTGATCCTTACAACCCTGCCGCTGCACTGGACGCGAACAGGATCGGACAAGGTGATCTCGGGCGGTAAGGTCATCACGAAATCAATCGAATTGCCTTCCGCCAACTCCGAGTCTATGTAAAAGAAGACACCGCGTGAGCTCACGTCACGCGTATGGCCCATAACATCGCCGGCGCTGCTCTCGGGAAATTTCACCGTGATCGGCAGGTCCAGGGAAAAACGCCTGGTGGAACGCTTTTCAGGTTGTGGCTGCGCCATACGGCCTCCCAGCAGAGATTGCCCGTCGGAGTGATTGTAGCGCAAACCTGAGGCCAAAGATGCTAAAGGGCCAGGAAGTTCTTGAGCAGCAACCTGCCGGAATCGGTGAGCACGCTTTCCGGGTGGAACTGTACCCCCTCCACCGGAAAACTCTTGTGCCGAAGTCCCATGATGACCCGCGTGCCGTCGGATTCGCGGGTCTCCGCGCTGATCTCAAGCTCTTTGGGTAAATCTTCTTCTGACACGATCAAAGAGTGGTAACGAGTTGCGGACATGGGATGCGGAGCGTTGCGAAAGATGGTTTTGCCGTCATGTTCGATCTTGCTGACCTTGCCGTGCATGATCTTCCCGGCTCGCACGACTTTGGCCCCGAAGGCGGCGCCAATGGCCTGGTGTCCCAGGCAAACGCCAAGGATCGGTCTCTTACCCGCAAGATGCCGTATTAACTCAATGCTGATCCCGGCTTTCTGCGGAGTGCAGGGGCCGGGCGAGATCAGAACGTGATCGGGGTTGAGTTCTTCAATCTCTTCAGGCGTGATCTGGTCATTGCGGCGCACTTCAACTTTTTGCCCCAGCTCACCCAGGTATTGGACCAGGTTGTAGGTGAAGGAATCGTAATTGTCCAGAACAAAGACCATGATAAAGCGTCCAGGAGACAAGTCTAGCAGACGGAGGACAGAAGAATACTTTGCAAGCGAAGGATGTTATTGAGTTTATGCAATTCGAGGTTCAGCACAAATATTAACTTATTTACATGCTGCTATTCGTAGGCCAGCGCATCGACGGGATCTTTCTGCGCGGCCTTGAAAGCCGGATAGATGGCGCCCAGCATGGCCCCAACCACGGCGATGATAGCTGCGGAAATTGTCCAGAACCACGTGATCTGCACCGGCAAGGTGGGCCATCTCCCTTTGATTCCGGCCCTGGCAACAACACTGATGATGATCCCGAAGACAATTCCTGCAATAGCCAACAGCAGCGTCTCACGAAGGATGACCCGCACAATGTAGAGCTTCGATGCTCCCAGCGATTTCAAGATGCCGATTTCCCTGGTGCGCTCCATCACGGCGGTATACATGGACTGAAAAATCACAATAAACCCGACTATCACGGAGATTCCAATCACGATCTTGATGAATGTCGAGAGCCCGGGGATATTGTCCGCCGACATCAGCGAAAGGAACTGCTGCATCGACACGATGTTATAGCCGGAAAGAATCGTCTTGAACTGCTCAGAAACGGCATCGGCGTTTTTGGGATCATCCAGCTTGACATAGAAGATCGATGCCTTATTCTGCGATCCAGTCAGGTCCTGCATGGTTGTGATGGGAATGTAGCGCCGCGCCCCCCGCCCATGAGGGATAATTCCCGTCACTGTGAACTTATGATTGAGGGTATCCATGGTGGAACCCACCTGTACTTTATTGGCCTCGGCGTAATAGTCGTCGACAATCGCACTGTCGGGTCCCTGAAACGGTCCGCCCTCAAGGTATTCAAGGGGGCCGCCGATTTTCTGAAAAGAATCCAGATCAATCCCATTGATTGCTTCCAGGCTGCCGCTGGCGGTTATCTGGGCCACCACGGGGGAGACGGCAACCACATGCGGCTGCTTCCGGAGAAGGTCCGCGATCTGAATGGGCATGGGAGCGCCGCTGAACCCAGTCAGGATACTCGTTCCAGGCGGCCTGACCATCACGTCGGCGCCGATTCCCTGTGTCCGCTGCTTGGAATCGTTCAGCATGCCCAGGGCCAGCCCCACGATCAGAATGATCAAGGTCACTTCCACACCCACCGCGACGATACTGATAATGGAGCGAACCGGCCGATACGCCAGGTTGGCGACGATCATTTTGTTCATAGAAGTAATTGTAGCAAGTAGCAAAACAAGCAATTGGCAAATAGCAATTGGCAATTAGCCAAACAACTGCAACGCACACCGATCTTCAGACAGACAGTTACCCAATCGCGGCTTGCCGTAGACAGTAACAAGAGAGAACCGTGATCATGTTTGGCAAAGCTAAAAGCAAGCCTGCTGGCCAATTGCTATTTGCTAATTGCCAATTGCTGCTCTCCTACGGCTTGTCTTTGGGTCTGTTCGCCTGGTTTTCCGCTGCCGTGGCTCGTTTCTTGTCGTCCAGGTTGATGAGCTGAGAGCCGGGAGGCTGGGGCAAAAGGAACTTTTCATCCTCAATCGGCCCGTTCAGACGGGCTTTCGTTACGGTAAGTCCGATCTCATATTCTTCAATGGGGCGTTGAATCGTGATGGTGCTGGGCAATGAGATGCCGCCCCCATAGTCGGTAAACGTCCCATAGGATGCATCCGTAAGCAACTCCCCCTGTTTGCCGTAGATGAATTGCTTATGGGGCAGCAGATCCACGCGGCTGAACACAATCTTGCGGGAGAGCAAATAACGGTTGTCCTCTTTGCGGATCACATTGACAACATAATCGGCGCGCAGCGCGTCTTTGTGTCTCTTCTGGTCTTTTACAGTTTCCGTGCCGTGCTCCAGCACGGCAATTTCGTCTTGATCGATGGCCTTCAGCAGTAACGCGTCAAGAATGGCTTGAGGGCGCAGGTTCTCCACGGGCTTTTCGGACGGTGTACCGATCTGATTGGTGCCTATAAAAAACTTCTTCTGAGGCGGAATGGACAGCTCAAAAGTTTTTCCGTTACTCGCCATGTCAAACATGGTGCTGCCCACCACGGGAAACTGGCCAATCATGCGCAGCATGCCGGGCTTGCGTACCAGAAGATAGCCGCCGAATGACGTGTAATCCTTGACCTCGCCCTTTTTGGGGCCGCCGACCGATACACTAATATCAATCGCATCGTTCAGCGTCTGCAGGCGAGACGCGCTGCGGTTGATGGTTTCCACCAATTGTTCCAGCGTTGCTTCTTTCAGCGGGATCGTGTCGATCAAAACTTCAGACTGCCGGGTCCTGAAAATGCAGCCCGTCAGCGGTAACAGCATAAAAAAAAGAATTACAGCTCTCATCCGTCGATAAATAAACATCTACGATTCCGATTCCTTATACATATGAGTATATATAACCGCTCTCCGCAAGCGGCATGGTGCGACATTCAGCGTCCAACCGCCCGCCGGTATGCGGCCACATTACCGGCGTGCTCTGCTTCGGTACGGGCAAAGCGATGGTGTCCCTCATTATTACTGACAAAAAAAAGATACTCCGTACTGGCCGGCTGCATGGCCGCCTGAAGCGAAGCCTTACCTGGATTGCAAATGGGACCCGGGGGCAGCCCCGTGTGCTTGTAAGTATTATAAGGGGAATCGTACTGCAAGTCAGATTGATAGATGGTACCACGGTAGCGATTGTTGAGCAGGGCCGCATAGATCACAGCCGGATCAGTGGCCAATACCATGCTCCTGGCGATCCGGTTGTAGAAAACGCTTGCCACGACCGGCCGCTCTTCGGGTGCTCCCGTTTCCTTTTCGACAATGCTGGCCATCGTGACGATCTGGTGGAAGTTGGTGCTCAAGCCGGCTTCGCGGGCAGCCTGGCGAAAACGATGCACCATGGCGACGGCCATGTCGCGCGGCGATTGGGTGCGCGTGAAGTGGTAGGTGTCCGGGAAGAGGTAACCCTCCAGGCTCGGCGCCTGCGGGTCAAGGTCGCGCACCAGGGCCGTTTCTTTGCGGGCAACCTGCAGAAAGGTATCTTTCGGACCCAGCCCCGCGGTTTCCAGGGCAGAGGCAATATCGAAGATGTTGAAGCCCTCGGGCACCACTACGGTGTGAAAATAAATGTCCCCACGGGTGATTCGATCAAAGACTTCCAGGCCGCTGGCTGGATGCTCAAAGGCATATTCTCCGGCTTTGAGTGATTTATGCCCCTTGAGATAATGCCAGAAGAGAAATGCATATTCGCTGCGAATGACTCCGGCGTTCTTCAAATCCGCGGCGATGCGCCGTGTGGAAGAACCTGGCTTAAGCTGTACCAGGACCTGCGAGTCCGGCCCCTCAGGCAACAGAAGTCCATAGGCCAGGAAGCCGGCCACCAGGATGATAAGAACAACAATAAGACGAGCAAGAAACCGAAACATAAGATTATCTATTGTAAATCTCTCCGCGATTTCAAAGGTTCAACTGGATTTCAGGCGCGGAATGGCCGCTAAGCCGCGGGCACCGTTGAGCACCTCTGGCTGAAGTCCAAGCTCAAGTCATTTCCCGTATAAAGGTTGCTCTGGGGGATTGCTTCGGGCTTGAAGAAACGATTGCAGAATCAGGACGGCCGCCATCCGATCCACAGCCTGGGCCCGCTTTTGGATGCTCAGATCGGCTTCTCGCAGCACCCGATTGGCTTCCGCTGAGGTGAGCCTTTCGTCCCAGAGATGCACGGGAAGCTTGAATTTCTGCCGCAGCTCCTCGGCAAATCCAGCCACCTTTTCTGATTGGATGCCCTCCGCCCCGCTCATGCGCAATGGATACCCTAAGACAATCTCCTGCACGTTGTATTCACGAATGACCTGTCCGAGCCGGGAGAAGTCGTTCCGCTTGTTCTTGCGTTGAAGGGTCTCAATTCCCTGGGAAGTTATGCCCAACGGGTCAGAAACAGCCAGCCCCATACGGCGGGAGCCGTAATCAATGGCGAGGATGCGACCCACAACTACCACGCGGCAATTATATGAGGGAATTGCATCTTACATTGTGAGTCCACAACTATGGCCATCAAAAACGCAAATAGCACATAGCAAATAGCAATTAGCCAGACAACTGCTGTGCGTTCGGGCTTCGATTCCCACGTTTAAGTTAATGGAACGCGAACAAGTGCGCTGGGAGGAGACTCTGACTATGTCCTCGAAGCTGACCTTTGGCTAATTGCCAATTGCTATTTGCTATGTGCTATTTGCGTCTTTTCCGGCTGAATGCTCCATCAACATCGCTTCCGCCCGCTCCCGGCTGCGGTCAAGCATGGCCTGCATCTGCTGGTGCAAGGCTTGCATCTCCTGCTCGGTTGCCTCCGCAGGAACGCGCAGGGTAGTGCTCCCCCATCCTGCCACCCGCGAGAACGGTTTGGGAATCATCATTCGGTCCCAGGACTTGAGTATCCAGGCGCGCTCTACGGCGATATGAAAGCAGACGATTCCGTGCCCGCTCTTTTTGGCAAGCCAGATCGGTCCCGGTTTGGCCACATAGATCGGCCCACGCGGGCCATCAATGGTAAAGGCCACAGGATTTCCCTGATCTAATTCCTGCTTCATGCCCATCAACGCTCCCACAGCGCCCCGCGAGCTGGAACCTCGAACGGCGCCAAACCCAAGCTTCTTGATGATGCGGGCAATGTACTCGCCGTCAAAGCTGCGGCTGGTCATCACGGCAATCTTTCTGTTCCGGTAGCGATGGGCAATGGGGATTACACACCGATGCCAGAAGCAGTAGATTCCCACTGGGCTGCTCATGCCATCGCTCAGGCAGCCCTCTTCTACAGCGGTTCGGAAACGCAGGGTCGGCCCGATCACGCGGATCAGCAGATAGCCGGCCCAGGTTATCAACCACAGCAGGAGCCGCTGCCGCAAAGAAAAGGGGCGAGAGTTGTTCTCGCCCTTGGAGTCGGTTTGTGCGGGCTGGCCGATTTGTGTGGGCTGATCCACCACAGTTGATTCTAACTGCCGGGTTTCGATTTCATGTGTAGCGGACCCATTTCATGATCTGCGGCAAGGTTGGTTTCTTCCCATACATCAGAATGCCTACGCGGTAGATCCGGGCACACAGCAAGATCAGGCCGTAAGTGGTAGCGATCATCAGGCCAATGGAAAGGCCGATCTGCCATGTG
>DATMMY010000142.1:0-3431 GCA_035569515.1 Candidatus Solibacter sp.
CCTGTTCGTCGCACGCCAAGCATCATGGCGAGGAATTCATGCGTGAGCTGAAACTCATTCCCGTGCATGCGGTCCTGCGTCATCAGGAGCCACCGGCAACAACGCTGTTCCAGTGAATGAAAGGTATTGCAGGCGGCTGATTGCGCGACCTGGTTGAAAAACGCATGAGCATAGTGGAGCATGACCCTTCGCAGAGAGACGCTCCGTTGCATTTCTTCTTTAAAGACGTCCGCTTGTATCTTGATGCCAGTTCCGGCAACCTGCATGTAGACGGCAGTGGGCGACCGTTTGTCTCCAAGCACTACCGGCAACCCAACCATGCCTTCGTTGCCAATCGTGCCGACTTCGGCCGCATCGCCGTTCCTCATGGTGTTGACGAGTGAGGCGACGCCGGTCTCAACGAAATAGATGTATTCGATGGGCTCGTTGGACTGGTAAAGCGAGCGCTTGTATTGCAGTGTAACGGGTACGAGATGCGGGCTAAGTCGCGCGTAGTCTTCGCTCGGCAGCGATGCCAGCAACCGGTTCTGCGTGGCAGCCGGCGATGTCCTTGGGTTTTGCATAGTGTAACCTCGCCTTGAGCATTAAAACCCCACCTGTAAAGATTACTCCTTCGGATCAAACAGCACATGGTCCGGTTCCACTTTGCGATCCAATTGGCGTCCGCCGGTGCGCTGTCTGCGCTAAAAAAAACTGCTTCGGCAGCGCGTCAAACACGCGCTTACAGTACGGCTTGAACTGTGATCTTTATCGTTCCGGCATAAGCGTCTTTCGATGCCGCTTGGAGTTCCGATGTTCCGCTTGAGTCCGAGAGGCTAATGGTTTTGGCTCCAAGAAGATTGGAAGCGCCCAGGCTCGTTGCATCGAGCTCGGTACTTGAAGTCGTTCGGGGAAGAGTTAACTTATAAGGAAGGCGAGGCTCTGCTGATGCGCCGGTGAACGGGCTCACGTCGATCCCGGTAGCCAGGGCAACTTGAACAGGAGCAATCTTGCGGTCAATGTCCGCCCACGTAGCAACCTGGGCCCGGCCTCTCT
Organism: Candidatus Solibacter sp.; assembly: GCA_035569515.1. Lineage (GTDB taxonomy): Bacteria > Acidobacteriota > Terriglobia > Terriglobales > Acidobacteriaceae > Angelobacter. Next base: position 1,036 of record DATMMY010000142.1, read on the forward strand.
CCAGATTCCAGGTGGTGGTCACGCCTGTCGCCAGCGTTCTGCTATCGGGGTTATTCACTGTTACAGCTGTACTCAAAGGGGCACTGCTATTTACGGCCAGACCGAGTGTTTCGGGCATTCTCGCTACTATGGTTATCTGCGCGCTGTGGGATTGCAGCTGGGCAGCAGAAGGCACGGCGGCTGTAATGAGTACTGAGAGTACTGTCAGAGCTTGGAGGGAATTGAGTGTACGTCGCATGTCTTGCTACTAAAGCATTTGCCATACCACAGCGCGTAACAAGGTAAGTGCTTGAAGAAACAGTACTTCATCGGCTGGCGGGCACCCGCTTGGTGTCCGGAATCCAGACTGCGGATGAACGCGTCTGGACTCGAGACAGACGAAGAAGTTCTCCCCGGAGCGGGCTTCGATGATTCAACACTTTAAGAGCGAATTGTAGATGGCGACTGGATTGCACTACACACAGTCGAATTGGAGACCAGCGTGAATCATCAAAATGTTGTTTCAGGAGCGAATGCCGGCGCCGATAGTTCCTCAACCGGTGAGGCCTCAGGCCTCTTCATTGACCAAGTCATGATGTTGTGCGACCAGGTCCTGCAACGTTCTCTGCCGAGCCGCCAGGAATAGTGGCACTTGTCTAGATCTACCCCCTTTCGCTATTTACGTTTGGAAACGCAGCGTAGGTGATGAGTTGTCCAAGCTCGGTACCAGAGACTGGATTCCCCTCTTAATACTGAATTTCCCTCTTAATATAAGGAGGGTAATTCTCCAGGTCATGAGCTTCTGGCATTTTGGTAATCGTGTATCCATTTGGAGATTGCCGAGCCTATCTTCGAGGTGAGCCGGGCGAGCCGAAGGGCCTGTCCTAGAGGCGAACCTGTGAGCCGAAGGAAAAAGTTCACTCGTCCCGAAAGGCGCTAAGAAGGTTCGCGCTTCATTAAGAACCCATGCACGTTTTCCGCGACAGAAGTACATTGCCCCCTCCCTGTTACCGATGCTTCCTCCGCGCCTTCGCGTCTCCGCGGTGAAACCGGTTCTCGGTTTTCTCCGTGCTTTCTCAGTGTCTCAGTGTCTCCGTGGTGGGTTTTGCTTTTGGTTGCGGCCTACTGCGCGTGTTTCAAAGGTCTTGCGTTTCATCCCGAAGCCGCATTGGGGGCCAACATGCATTAGGAATCAACAACATCTGACAAACGAGAAAATATCCGCGTATTTGGCCTTGACATCTAATTGAAAATGAATTTCAATTTCAATTTCCAAATGAAAATGAAATTCAATTTCAATTTCAACTTCCCTTCGGGGCGCAAAGAACAGGCCTTGCTCCCGGCGCCGATTCTTCTCTTGGCCAGGAGATTAACCAAAGCGGACATGCCCCGACGCATTTCGTGGTCTGCCGGTCTTTTTGTCCTGCTGGTTCTCGTCCTGGGTCCGGTGTGTGTGGGCCAGGAGCGGCCTTACTTTGTCACCTACACTCACGAGATGGAAGAGCCGGGAAACCTGGAAATTGCCATGTTGAATGTTACCGGGAAGCCCTCCGCGGGAAACCGTTTCTGGGGCAGCTCAGTCGAACTCGAATATGGCGTCACCGGATGGTGGACAACGGAGTTGTATCTGGACGGAGTGAGCATTCCAAATGACAGCACCATTTTTACCGGCTATCGCCTGGAGAACCGTTTTTATCCTCTTTCCCGCCAGCACTGGATCAACCCGGTTCTCTACGTGGAATTTGAGAACATCAACGGTGCGGACAAGAGCATGAGGGAGGTAGTGGGACACGACGGCGCCGCCGATTTCCTGGACCGCAATTCCGAAACCAGAAAAGAAAAGAAACGAGAAGTGGAGCTCAAATTGATCCTGGGCAGCAACTTCCGGGGCTGGAACATCAGCGAAAACCTGATCTTCGAAAAGAACCTCATCAACTCCCCGTGGGAATTTGGCTATGCCGTCGCCGCAAGCCGCCCGCTCAAGCTGCTGGCAAGCTCCCGGCCGTGCGCGTTTTGCGCGGAAAAATTTGCAGCCGGCATCGAGATGAATGGCGGGCTAGGAACCCGTTATACGGCTGGACTGCACAACACGTCACAGTATCTGGGACCCACCATGAACTGGAGATCGCCTTTTGGGGCCACTCTGAGCTTTTCACCCCAGTTTGGGCTGAATGACTACAGCCTTCCCCGCCTCTTCCGCTTCGGCGTTTCCTATGAGGTGGACCAGGTGTTGAGCCGTATGGGCTTCTCGCATAAGGACTCTTTACATAAGAACCAGGAGGGGCGATGAAACGCCGATTGCCAGTGCTGATCTTTGGGTTGCTTTCGCTCCTGGTCTTGATGGGCGTGGCCGGAGGCGATTGGCTGTCCAAAGTTCCTTCCGGGGAGCATCAGAAGGTGAATCCGTTCCGGAATGG
>DATMMY010000143.1:0-18158 GCA_035569515.1 Candidatus Solibacter sp.
CTGCGCCAGGCTGCGGGCTTCAGCAAGCCAGGCCCCCCAACCCCTGGCGGAAGGAGCAAAAGGCATGATCGAGCGCGGCTCTAACTCTTCCTGGGGCTGGCTCAGGCGTCGAATGATCCATATTGCAAATGCCACGACTGCCCCCGCAATCAGCAAGTAAACCGCGATCTGGAGGAAATCCCAGGCCCACTTGGCCCTGCCAACCCGAAGGTGCCTGGCCAGCCATTCATAAATTCTGGCCCGCAAGATGGCCCAGGCGCTCGGCCCCTGGACCCGTTGGAACTCATGCCGCGAAAGTATTTCATCCAGTTTCTTGCGAGATTGCTCCGGATCAGCAGAGCTGTTCTCAATGGCCTGGCTTTCGGAAATCAAGGTCTTGAAATGCTGCTGGATCCCTTGCAGAATTGCCGTCCGCGCTCCTGGTCCCGCCTTTTGAAATTTGGACAAATCGTCCTTCAGCCATTGGTAGTTCACGGAGTATTCCCGCGAGTGGGCAAGCACCAAGACATGTTCGGGAAGGCCGGCCAGCATCTTTCCCGAATTGTCCGGCTGGTCTCTGAGCGACTCGGCCTGACTCGACAAATCGTTTAGCTGTTGCCGATATTCGGCAATCGAAAGAGTGTCCGCACAGGCAGTGAGGCCGCAGGCCAGCAGCAGAAGCAACAGGCGGTGCGCGATCAAGAGTGAGGTTCCTTTCATCCGGCGTCAGGTGGCGCTCATGGCAGTCTGCTCTTGGGGATGATGATTCAGACTCTCCATCATGAATTGCAGGTCAAATGCCTCTTTGCGGATGCGCTGATCATAGTAGACCAGAACAATGGCAATTGTACTGATGGGACCCGCAAGAACCGATGCTACGAAACCTCCCAGGTATTCCCAGATTGCCCACGGTACTGTCAGTTTGCCGTCATGCATGAAAGCGTAAACAAGGCTGGGGGCTGTGAGCGCGTAGTTTAACGCCAACCCAATAATGCCCACCAGAAGGAAAATGAGAAAAATACGAAGCCGGGCTTGCTGCGTCAGAAACCGGCTCCGCTTGAGCGCATCTCTTGCAGGCAGCTTCTCCGCCAGACACGCGGTCACTGACATGGAATACTTAATGCAAATGTACAAGATCCAGATCCCAGCCAGTAGGAACGTCCCTAGCACTGCCACCAGCACACCGGCGAAAGCGGCAGTGCGGCCCATGCTCCCTATGACCGCCCGCAAACTCATCAAGACGCTTACAAGCGTCAAAAAAGCCACGCAAAGAGGGCCTATGATGGCACGAATGAAGACAGTGATTATCAGCCGGAGTACTGTAGGAAAACGGGTGAAAACCTCTTTATAGGATTCCACAATCGTGACTTGCTGTCCCAGATGGAGACGTGAAACCGCATGGAACACGGCTCCTGACACCAGGGAATATCCAAAGACAAAAATCAGGACCGCGCAGGAAACGTACAGCATCGTCATTGCCACATCGTTGGCTGTGGGCATTGGATTTGCGCTCCCGGCTACGTAGCCAAATCGCAGAAACGCCAATTCCATCATGAGATATAGCGCAGGCAACAGCGCTCCGATTCCGGCAAAGACAGCGAAATGCGTTCTATAAAGGTGAAACGTCCTGTCGAGCAGCTCAGAGGTGCTCATGGGCCGAAGGGCCGAATTCATAAAACAACTTCTCCCACGGGGTGTTTTTGCATGGTAGCACAGGCAGCCTGGGCGATAGCTTAAGCCGTTTGGGGGGTCATGAAAATCTTCTTGGGCTGCCATCCAGGCTTCCCGGGACAGAGATTGTGATAGATAAAGAACCGACCCTGCCTCTCCTATTGGCCCGCTATAGCAGCTTGCTGCTGGTTTGGCTGCTCCATGGCCGCCATCATGTACTGCAAGTCAAAGGCTTCTTTGCGTACCCGCTCGTCGTAATAGAGCAGTACGAACGATATGGCCAGGATGGGTGACGCCAGTACGGTAGCCAGAAATTGCCCAATGGACGAGCCAATCTGGAGGGCCAGTAGGGAGTGGGTGGCCGACCCTGCCAGGCTGATGGGAAATACGATAGCGAATGCCAGCGCCCAGTTAATAATGACGGTGAGGATAAGAACCAGCCAAACTCGCCCGCTTCGCCCTTTGGTTAGAAACAGGCTGCGCTGAATCGACTGTACAGCGCCAGCATTTTCCAATACACAGGCGGCCGTAGAAAAAGAAAAGCGGGCGTATAGATGCACTACGACGGCGACCGCGGCGAAGATAAGCGGGACAGCGAGCCACCTAAATTGCATAGCTACAGTCAGACCAATGGGAAGCGCAAGCAGAAGGAATAGGGCTAACAAAATCACAAAAAGCAGCATTCCCAGTCTGACTAATTTCCAGAAATACGGCCGGATGTTTTTGTAGGACTCTCCAATGGAGGTCGTCTTTCCGAGATGCACCATGGAAAGCGCGTACACAGTAGACGCAGAGGACATTACAGCGGTTATGAGGTAAACAACGAACAACAATAAAATGCCAACTCCCGTTCCAACTCCAAATCTGGGCATACCCACGACTCCGGGTGTCACATTACCTGAAACCTGGAGCAGGTTGATCAGTAAAAGCGCCGCTGCGGGAAAAATCGCTATTCCCGCGAACAACACAAAATTCTGCCTGTAGAGGTAAAACATCCGGTCCAGCACCTCAGAGGTGCTCATGGGGCGTAAGGTGAAATCCATAACTGGGCCAATCCTCGCTTATTGCGCTGCATGGTAGCACACATATTCTTGACTCTAAGTAGTGACTTTAGTCCTTGCTGCGTTACAGGGTTTTTGGGGGAACGACCGCAAACCAAAGCCAATAACACCACCAGAGCAACCACGATGCCCGCTTGCCGCGCGCTCTTAGTGCAGGCGCGGCCACGAAGGAAACACGAAAGAAGGTAAAATCAAATCCCCACCGCTAAGGGTGCGGAGGAAAACCTTGCAGGCAGGCTGAGCTGCTGGTGGGAGTCGCTGAATAGCTGCCGCCAATTTTCCCTGCCTTGACACTATTCGGGCTGTACGTCATGCTATACGTCTTGGGAACCTCTCAGGAATCATTCAGGAAGCGTATCCGTAGCATGAGCGCCCCTGATTCAGGCGCCAAAAGACCTCCGAATTGCTCCAGCATCAGGAAGTCGTCGTGCTGGAGGCCCGGACGGTAACATCAGCGGTGACAATCAAAAGGAAGAGATCTCCCACGCGGAGATGCGTGTACACTCGGTTGTTGCAAGCAATCTAGATGATTCAAAACATGCTCAATCTTTATTTGTTCCAGACCGGCGGCGCCGCAGGCATTGCGCAGATCGCCCCCATGCTTATCCTGATGTTTGCGGTGATGTATTTTGTGCTGATACGGCCGCAACAGACACGGCAGAAGCGCTGGCAGGCGATGATCAATGAGCTGAAGACCGGAGACAAGATCATCACCGGCGGCGGAATACGCGGTACGATCATTGCTATCAAGGACGACGCTCTCCACCTGCGGGTACCACCCGATAATCTACGGCTGGAAATTTCCAAGTCGGCAGTGGTTTCGGTTGCCCGGGAAGAAGAACCCAAAAAATAGAAGCGAAAGTTAGTCAATTAAGGAAATGCAGAAGAATTTAGCTCTCAAAACCGCTTTCATTATTGTCATACTGATTCTCTTTCTTTATGGGATCCTTGGCATCCCCAAGAGCTTCAGCGCCGCGGGACTGAAGGAATCTCTGCTGGAAAGAATCCACCTCGGCCTGGATCTAAAGGGCGGAACCCACCTTGTCCTTCAGGTTGTAGTGAATGAGGCGGTCAGCACAGAGACCGACCACGCCCTGCAACTGCTCCAGGACCAACTGAAGAAGAACAAGGTCCCTTTCACTGAGGTCAGCAAGCCCGACGAGAAGAACCGGCCGGAGGTCATGACGGTCAAGGGCGTCCCCCCCGACCAGACCAGCAAACTGCGCTCTATCGTCACTGAGAATTTACGCGACTACGATATTACCGCCGGGGCCAGCGGCACGTTTGATGTGGTGCTCAAGCCCACTGCTGTCACCGAACTGAAACAGCGCGCTGTAACTCAGTCCATCGAGGCCATCCGGCGCCGCATTGATGCGCTGGGGGTAGCCGAGCCAACCATTCAGGAGCATGGCCTTGGGGACTACCAGATTCTGGTCCAGCTTCCCGGCGTGGACGACCCGGTGCGCGTCAGGGACATTATCCAGAAGACCGCCCGGCTTGAGTTCCGGCACGGGCTGGATAATGGGCGGACTTACAATTCCGAACAAGAGGTTCGGGACGCACACGACGGAGTCCTTCCTCCAGGTACCGAGGTGCTTCCCGGAAGAAGCATCGGCTCAAGGGAGGGTGGCCAGGACAGATATTATCTGCTTGAGAAGATCCCGGTGGTCAGCGGCACTGACGTGCGAAGCGCCGATGCCGCTACAAAAGGCGATACTGGCGAACCGATTGTAAAGTTCCAGCTCACAACCTCAGCAGGAAACAAGTTTGGCGACTTTACCTCCGCCCATAATAAAGAGCAGCATCCGGAAGATCCCAGCCCATATTTAGCCATTGTCCTCGACAACCGCGTCATCGAATCCGCCTCCATTAATTCGGAGATCCATGACGAAGGGATCATTGAGGGCGGATTTACCACTCAGTCCGCCAAGGAGCTTTCCCTGGAGGTAAACTCGGGCGCATTACCCGCCAGCCTCCGGTATCTGCAGGAACAAACCGTAGGTCCGTCGTTGGGAGCTGATTCCATCCGGGCCGGAGTCAAAGCCGCAATCTATGGCATGTTGGCGGTGATGATCTTCATGCTGATTTATTACCGGGGCGCCGGAATCAATGCGGACCTGGCCCTGTTCCTGAACCTGGTCATCTTGCTGGGGTTCCTGGGATTGAGCGGAGCCACGTTGACTCTGCCTGGAATCGCAGGTGTGATCCTGACTGTAGGTATGGGCGTGGACTCTAACGTTCTTATCTTTGAGCGAATCCGCGAGGAGCTGCGGAACGGAAAAGCGGCAGCCGCGGCTGTGGACCAGGGTTTCGGCCGCGCATGGCTTACGATCATTGATACTCACGTAACCACCATTGTTTCGGCGTTTATCCTCTTCCTGTTTGGTTCGGGGCCGGTCAAGGGTTTTGCGGTAACGCTGACTTTCGGTCTCCTGGCCAACCTGTTTACTGCAGTCTTTGTTTCACGCGTAATTTTTGACGCCATTCTCTCCCGCAAGCAGCGCGGAGAGGCCCTGAGCATTTGACGTTTTAAGGAATTGAGCAAAGTGGAATTTTTTCGTAATACAAATATCGATTTTTTAGGACGGAAATGGTACTTCCTGGCGTTCTCGCTGATTTTCAGCGTGGCAGGAATCCTCTCCATGCTTTTCTGGCACCACATCCCGCTGGGTGTGGATTTCAAGGGCGGAACTCTGGTAAGAGTGAAATTCGCCCAACCCCCGGACGACAACCGGATTCGCGCAGCCATGGACCGTGCCGGACTCCGTAATGCGCGCATTCAGCGCTTCGGCGCCGCCGCCAACAATGAAGAGCTGATTTCCCTGGAGCAAAAAGAAACCACTGAGGCAAATCTCAGCCAGGGCAAAGACCAGATCGTGAAGGCCCTGAATCCGAATCCGCCTGAGGGGAAGCAGGACTTGAATAATGTTGGCTTTGCTGCTGTCCGCGATGCCCTGGCCACCCGCGATCCGCTCCATGTTGCTCCCAAAGAATATGACCGCGTTGCCAAGCAGGTCCTGGATTTTCGCGATCTGCAGAGGGGAGGAGTGCTCAAGAGTCTTGATGAACTCCAGGGAACGGTTCCGGCTGCGGTGGTTGATGCCTTAAAGCAGGATTTGTTTACCAGTGGATTCAGCGTCAGGAACGTGGATATTGTCGGCCCCCAGGTGGGCGCGCAGCTCAGGAAGCAGGCGTTGCTGGCGACCCTGTACTCGCTGGTTGGCATGCTGATCTATCTGTGGTTCCGCTTCGAAATGATTTACGGCGTAGCGGCTGTGGTTGCGGTTTTTCACGATACTTTAATTACAGTTGGCGCTTTCTCCTTGACGAATAAAGACATTACGCTTACTGTTATCGCCGCAATTCTAACCCTCGTCGGCTACTCCATGAACGACACCATTGTGGTGTTTGACCGCATCCGTGAAAACGTTAAAATGATGCGGCGTGAAAGCCTGGCGGAAATCGTGAATCGCAGCATCAATCAGACGCTGAGCCGGACGATTCTTACCTCAGGTCTTACGTTCGTGACGGTGCTCTCGTTGTATCTTTTTGGTGGTGAAGTACTTAATGGGTTTTCCTTTGCACTGGTAATCGGCATCATAATAGGTACGTACTCATCGATTGCAGTGGCAGCTCCCATGCTCGTGGCTTACCAGGATTGGCGTACCGGCCGGCGTAGCGCCGTTGCCTCCGTGCCAACTCAGGCTGGACAGGGCAAGGCTCGAGTCAAAGTTTAGACCGGGATGAAAATTTCTTAGCCAGTTGGGAGCAAAACAAGCAGTCCCGGTGTCCAATGTAATTAGACGAGTCCCCCTTGATTGGAGAACAGGGATGTTTGAAGACAGCTTAGTGGAATCTGCCGGTAGGATCCGGACAAAAGCCGGATGGACTACCACGCTCTCATTTCTGATGCAGTTCGCTCTTGTCGGCGTTCTGGTATTGCTTCCGCTCATCTTCACGGAAGCGTTGCCAAAAGGGCAGCTAACCACGTTTCTCATAGCGCCCCCACCCCCCCCGCCGCCACCACCGCCTCCTGCAGCACCAGTTCACGTAGTAAAGCGGGTCAGTGAGATCGTAAACGGCGAACTCCGTACCCCCAGCAAGATCCCGAAAAAGATCGAGAAAGTGGTTGAAGATGAAGCTCCGCCGCCAGCCGCCTCGGGAGTGATTGGCGGAGTCGTAGGTGGAGTTCCGGGTGGTACTGCCGGTGGTGTAATTGGCGGTCTGGCGACGTCTACTGCGCCACCGCCTTCGGTAGCCAAGCCCGTTGGGCCCAAAAAGGTCTCTTCCGGCGTCATGGAAGGTAACCTGGTCAAGAGAATAGACCCACCCTATCCGTCGATGGCCAAGATTGCTCATATCCAGGGAGACGTGGTTCTGCAGGCGACGATCAGTAAACAGGGAACCATCGAAAACCTCCGGGGCGTCAGCGGGCATCCAATTCTCATTCAGGCTGCCATGGAGGCTGTGAGGCAATGGCGTTACAGGCCGTATGAGTTGAACAACGAGCCTGTGGAAGTTGAGACCACAGTCACTGTCAGATTCCACATGTAACCTGAAACGCTCTCGGACGAAGGGATGGCTGAGGTAGGCGCCATCCCGTGATCCCAATCAATCAGGGGGACCGTGCGCGCTGCCGAACAGCGTACGGTGCTTTTTGCGGAAAATTCAGAGTTCCACCGGAAGTGGCGCTCTTCAAATCGAAGAAAAGTTTTAAAGTTTCTTGAGGAGGAAAACTTAAACTCATGCTTTTATCAAACGTAGCAACTCTTATCATCGCCAAGGCGCACTTTGCATTTTGGCTCTTCCAGGACTCCGGAGAAACCGTGAGCTGGGATCCGGTTTCGATGGTGAAGAAGATGGGCTGGGTGGCCCTTGCCATCGTGGTCATTCTCTTTGTCATGTCTGCATGGTCCATCGGTGTCATGATTGATCGCTGGATCGCCTTCAGCGCGGCCCGCAAGCAGTCTCGCCAGTTCGCGCCCGCTGTTGCCGGCGCCCTGCGTGAAGGCAAGCTCGATGAGGCCATTCGCGTGGCTGAGCGCAACAAGAAGAGCCATCTGGCCAAGGTTGTCACAGCCGGCCTGCAGGAATTCAAGGCCCACGGCGAATCCAGTGAGATTCCGGGCGAACAGATTGAAGCCAGCAAGCGGGCACTGGAGAGGGCTGAAGCCATTGTTCATGCCGAACTTAAGCGCGGGCTGGGCGGCTTGGCCACCATCGGTTCTACCGCACCCTTCGTCGGCCTGCTGGGAACGGTCATCGGCATTCTGAATGCCTTCCAGCAGATCACCAAGCAGAAGAGCACCGGACTGGGAGCAGTGGCCGGTGGTATTTCTGAAGCGCTGGTCACCACCGCCCTTGGCTTGTTCGTCGCCATTCCGGCCGTGATGATGTTCAACTATTTCACCGGCAAGGTTGAAGCCTTCGACGTGGAGATGGACAACTCTTCCAGCGAATTGGTGGACTACTTCCTCAAGCGGAGCGCAACCAGGCGGTAAGCCCGGAAGCAACGGAGCAACTATGGCAATCGTAGTTCGAAACGAAGGCGCCAAGGTCAACTCCAACATCAACGTTACACCCATGGTGGACGTGATGCTGGTGTTGCTGATTATCTTCATGGTGATCACGCCCCTCCTGCAAAAGGGCGTCACTGTGGACTTGGCCAAGACCACCAACCCTAAACCCTTGCCCGATGCTGAAAAGGAAGATGCGCTGATCGTGGCTGTCATGAGGGATGGCAGCGTATTCTTTGACACGGCAATGGTGCATCCGGAAGAGCTGACCCAGAAAATCAAGGATCGCGTGAGCAACCGTACAAGCAAGGAAGTCTTTGTGAAGGCGGATGCGCGGGCCAAATACAAATCGGTAGTCGACGTGGTGGACAACGTTCGCTCGGCCGGAGTAGACCAGCTGGGGCTGCTGACGGAACAGAAGAAAGGCACTGGCCCACAAAGCTAGACGTACGTTTTTTCGAAGAAGAGGGACACATTTTATGGCAATGACAACTGGAGGCGCGTCTGGCGGCCAGACTGCCGACATCAACGTAACCCCGCTGATCGACGTTCTGCTGGTGTTGCTGATCATTTTCATGGTCATCAATCCGCCCACGCAAAAAGGGCTTGAAGCCCTTGTGCCGCAGCCACCGCCGCCCAACTCAAATCCTCCTCCTCCTGACGACCGGACGATCGTGGTTCAGGTGATTGACGCAAGGGGCAACAAGCCGTTGCTTAAGATCAACCAGAACGATGTAACCTGGGATGATCTTGGCACTCAGCTGACGAACATCTTTAAGACTCGCGCCGAGCGTGTGATGTTCGTAAAAGGTGACGACGGTATCGAGTTCCAGTATGTGGCCCAGGTAATCGATATTGCCCATGGCACCCAGGTGGTAGATAAGGTTGGGTTGCTCACGGCCAAGATCGAGGGCCAGTAAGAGTTTGACTCCTCATTGCGGAGGAGGCGCGCCGGGTCGCGCCACTCCGCGATAGCTTGTCCGCTCATGGTAGATTCCAAAATTCCAACTCCGCTAAGGAGCATGAAAACATGAACACGAGAGCGCGAATTGTGGCGCTATTGGCGGTTGCAGCCGTCCTGTTAAGCACGGCAGGATGCAATAAGTTAAAGGCGCGCGACCAACTTAACCAGGGTGTTAGATCCTACAGAGACGCGAAGTATGAAGCGGCCATTGAGCATTTTAAAAATGCAGTCCTTCTTGATGAAAATTTAAAGGTAGCGAAGCTGTATCTGGCCACTGCTTACGCCCAGCAATATGTTCCGGGCGTAGATACACCGGAGATGACCCGCATGGCCCAGCAGGCGATTGATGAATACAAGGTCGTCCTGCAAAATGATCCCCAGAACGTCAACAGCCTCAAGGGGATAGCCTACCTGTACATGCAGATGAAAAAGTTTGATGATGCCCGGGAATATTACAAGAAAGCCATAGCGGTCGATCCCAATGATCCTGAGGCTTACTATTCTGTTGGCGTCATTGATTGGCTGGCCTCCTACAAGGACACCGGTGACCGAAAGGCCAAAGCCGGCATGAAGGTGGATGACGAGCTGAAAGGCAAGACGGACCTGAAGCTTTGCGGAGACATCAAGGCAAATAATGAAGCGCGCGTGGATGAGGGCTTGAAATTGCTGCAGACCGCCATGGAGAAACGCCAGGATTATGACGACGCCATGGTCTACGTCAACCTCCTTTATCTCCGCAAGGCTGATATGGCCTGCAACGATGCTCAAGCCAAAGGTGAATACAGAAAGTTGAGCGAAGAATTCAGCGACAAAGCGATGGCTGCCCGCAAGAAAAAAGCCGAGGCTGCAGCCAAGAAGACCAGCGGTGGCATTGTTCTGGACCAGAAAAAATAAATGAACTGCTTCTAGCCAAAGCCTCTCCTGTGGGAGAGGCTTTGCTCTGTCGGCCCGCTCCCATTCAATTACAATCGTTCGTCTCTGCATTCCATGTTTAAGAAGCTTCTCATAGCGAATCGCGGCGAGATCGCAGTGCGGGTCATCCGTGCATGCCGGGAGATGGGTATTAGCTCCGTGGCTGTATTTTCTGACGTTGATCGGGCCTCCTTGCATGTCAGCAAAGCGGATGAAGCCTACCCGATTGGCCCGGCTGCGGCGCGCGAATCTTACCTGAATATCGAAAAAATCATTCAGGTCGCCAGGCACAGTGGTGCGGAGGCCATCCATCCTGGATATGGCTTTCTCTCGGAAAATGCCCAATTCGCCCGTGCCTGTTCTCAGGCTGGGATCAAGTTCATCGGTCCCCCGCCGGCCGCAATGGAAACCATGGGATCGAAGACCCGCGCACGTCAGGCTGTGCAGGCCGCGGGAGTGCCCTGCGTGCCCGGGTCAGCCAAAGGCTTGACCTCCGCCGAAGCGGAGCAGTTGGCTCCCAAGATTGGGTTTCCCGTAATGATCAAGGCCGCTGCTGGTGGTGGAGGCAAAGGCATGCGCCTGGTGCGTACGCAGGCTGAGCTGAAAGCCGCCTTTGAAACCGCCCAAAGCGAGGCGCAGCGCGCCTTCAATGACAGCGAAGTCTATCTTGAGAAGTTCATTCAGAATCCCCGCCACATTGAGATTCAGGTTCTGGGCGACGAACACGGCAACATCGTCTATCTGGGTGAGCGCGAGTGCTCCGTACAACGGCGCCACCAGAAGGTGATCGAAGAAGCTCCCTCCGCCATTGTTGATGAAGACCTAAGGCGACGCATGGGCCAGGTTGCTGTGCAGGCTGCCGCATCCGCCGGGTATACGAATGCCGGAACGGTGGAGTTTCTTGTAGACGGCGATCGCAACTTCTATTTCCTGGAAATGAACACACGCCTGCAGGTAGAGCATCCCGTAACGGAAATGGTCACCGGCCTGGATCTTGTCCATTTGCAATTGCGCATTGCCGCAGGCCAGAAACTTCCGTTTCGCCAGGAGGACGTCTCTATCCGCGGCCACGCCCTTGAGTGCCGTATCTACGCCGAAGATCCCGCCAATAACTTCTTTCCCTCTCCAGGAAAAATCACCGGCTTGCTCCAGCCTTCCGGGCCGGGTATTCGCGAGGATTCGGGGGTCTACCAGGGTTGGACCGTCCCTCTGGACTACGACCCCATGTTGTCCAAGCTGATTGCGTATGCACCGGATCGCCGCACCGCCATTGAGCGGATGCGCCGTGCTTTGGATGAATACTTTATTGGCGGCATCAAAACCAATCTATCTCTGTTCCGGACCATGCTTCAGGATCCTGATTTCATAGCTGCCCGCATCGACACTGGCTATCTGGATCGGCTGCTGGCCTCCGGATTCACCGCACCTCCTCCGGAAAATGAACCTGCCCATGTAACCGAAGTAGCGGCCGTTTCCGCCGCCCTTTTTGCCGCCACTTCCGGCGCTGTGAACGGGCGCACTGGCAGCGAGGGTTCGAAAGTTGAGCGGCAAGCCAAATCCAACGGCCGAGCCAACTGGAAAAAATCGGCCCGCATGGAGGCCCTCAGGACCGAATGATCTACGAGGTCACCATCGCCGGCAATACGCACCGGGTCGAGCTTAACCGTGGAGAGTCAGGTTGGCTCTGCAAACTCAATGGCCGGGAGTTTCCGCTGGATGCGGTCTCCACGAGCGAAGGCATCCTGTCCCTTCTGGTCAATGGAAAATCCTATGAAATAAAGCAGGAGAACACCGCCACGGAAGCCAGTATCGTGGTGGGCCACCAACGCTTTAGCGCGACGGTCCGCGACCCGCGTTCCTTTCGCTCCCGTCGTCGTGCAGACAGCGGAACCGAGGGAATCAAAAAGATTACCGCTCCCATGCCCGGGAAAGTTGTTCGCATTCTGGCCCCGGCTGGCGCCGAAGTCGAGGCAGGCCAGAGCGTCTTGGTGATTGAAGCCATGAAGATGCAGAACGAACTGAAGTCACCGAAGAAGGGCAAGGTCAAGAAGCTGAACGTGGTGGAAGGCGCCGCTGTAGAAGCTGGGCAGACATTGGCGGAAGTGGAATAATCACGGGGGGTTCATCGTCCTGCCGCCGCGGTCTACACAAGTGAAAATGCCATAATTCTCCGCGAGATGCATCTTGCAAAACCAAGCTTTAAGGGCATGAGACCGACTTCTGGTTATATGTCCACTCGGGCGGTTCTGGTTCTATGACGGAAACTGTTAAATCTAAAATAGTTAAGTGACTCCATGGATAGTCTCCTGATGGTTTGCACGAGGACTGGAGCCGGTTCGGTTATCCGTGTTTAAATCGCATTTTTTGTAACGTTTTCCCTTCCTGGATCACAACTCAACAGCGGGGAATCCTTCCCCCTTCCAAAAGGCTTTCGCGGGCAGATTACGTTTTTACAAGAAGCTCCGCGAAAAATGACCTATTCCGGAATTTGTCACTTGACCTGGTTTCAGAGACAATTTTGAAAACACGGCTTCTG
Organism: Candidatus Solibacter sp.; assembly: GCA_035569515.1. Lineage (GTDB taxonomy): Bacteria > Acidobacteriota > Terriglobia > Terriglobales > Acidobacteriaceae > Angelobacter. The sequence goes on from DATMMY010000143.1 coordinate 12,640, forward strand.
CCATGAGAGATTCCCAATTTGAATCATGGCTTAGCTCCTAACGGATTTAAGGCTATTGGCAGTCACGAGACCAGCTCTGCCAATAAAAGTTCCGCGCGTGAGAGGGGTAATTCTATGGCCGATCACCGAGTTCCACATGCCTCCAACGGCGCACCGAAGGCGACATCCGACAAACAGGAAGATACCGATCAGGTGCAGCATGAAGATGAAGGCGTATGTTTTACTACGGGGGTACAGGGTGCGCCTTTCGGCGCCGGTGTAATCCATGCTTATCTGGCCGCAGGGCGTTACGCGCCACGAATCGTGGCTGGTATCTCGGTAGGTGCAATCACTTCGGCAGCTTTCCAGCGCGCTTTCCGAGAGTGCCAGAAGAATCCGGGCAGTGTAGACGCGCGATGGCAATGGTACCGTCGCTATCTGAGGGCGATCTCCGAGAAACCTTTTGAAGTAATATGGTCCGGCATCCCCGACCAGTCTGATTTCTTCGCCGAATTCATCCCAGTAAAAGATCCGGTGCCGGAAACGATCCTCGACTCTGCCATGCGCGAGAAATTCATGCACGGTGAGCTTCAGGCGCGCCGCGATTTGACTCTTTTCGTAAAGCTCGGCCATTGGCTCTCCCGCATGCCGCTCAAAGTTGGCAGCGTGGCCGATTTTGTCATCCAGTATGTTCGGATGAAAGAGAAATACGGCCACTCGCGATTCCGCCGTGTTCTGGGTTTCCTCTACACCCTGCTCAAGATTTTGTTCGTACCCATCTTCCACAACGCGTTTCATCCGATGTTTATCAAAGAGGCGAGCTTTGGCCAAAAGAACAAACGGCCGGTGATCACCTTTCTGGCTACCATCCTCATGCTTATACCGCCGGTCCTGCTACTGGGAACGGCGCTCCAATATGATCCCGCGGGCCCCGCGCTCGTGCCCTTGATCGGCGCAATCGGAGTTACGGTCTTCGCCTTTCTGGTGCTCTGGTGGTCGAACCGCAACTCCCGGCCGCTGCTTGGCTGGCCTCTATATGGAGCTTGCATGAGCATCTCCTTGGCCATCCTAATGGGTGGCCTCTCCATTTTCGCTTGGACTATCAAAGCGCTAGCCCAGTACCTGTCGGATAGCACTGACAATACACTGGCCGACTGGATTGGTGACTTCTTCACCCATATCAATGGATATCTGCTCGGCGCCATTCAAAAAGCGTTCACCTTGTTGTTTCTGGTCCTCTTTTTGGCCACTCTGGCCCTGTTCATAGAGGTAGTTGCAAAAGCACGTTCCCACCAAAAATCGGAGAGCAACGGAGCATTATCTCAACCCTACAACAAGCTACTACAACTGGTTTTTAAGCCTCGGGTCTGGACATGGGTGGCCTTAGGGTTCGCCATTTTGGCGCTAGGGATCTACATCGCCGGATTCTTGTCAAAAGCTTTCGCTGCTTGGCTGCGGACCCTCGCCTTACAACAATGGTTTCACGACATTGTCGCAGGGCTCAAAATCTTCGCCGGCGGCGTATCTTTCCTGATCGATAAAGCTTATTACTACAAACGCAGCGTCATTGTCGTAGCCACTGTCATTTTTTTGGTCTATCTTCTGAAGAAAGGCCAGCCTCTCACAGCCAGCGAAGCTGACGGGCAGCGCTCCGCCCGGCGACGTCTCCGGCCAACCGCGTTTACCTTACCTCTACCGCTGACACTAACCTTCTGGATTAAGCAATTAATCGTGCCTTTCAGCGTCACCACAGCCGCTTTCATATTTATCAAGGGGTCGCGTGGAATACGCATGGCGCTCGCAGCGCTCTCCATAGTCATCCTGGTTCTCATCATCGAAAACCTGTTGAAAGAGCTGCAACTACGTCTGGCTCCCGCAATCCGCAAGTGGCTCGGCTTTCTTGCCAACGCCGTCTTTGGCAACCTGAATCTGCACAAGGCCTTGGTTCACAATTATTACCTGAGGCTCGCGCTCTATGATCTGTTCCAGGAGGACGACAGAGAGCCCATCCTGAAAGACGATCCTTTTCCCGCAGTTCTCGTAGCTGCTCCCCTGCAGGTAGTCAAAGTTGACCGCCGCGATTTAGGGGCTTACCAGGTTTGGGCCAACGAAGGCAGTTCGCTGCTCGATGCGCTCACAACCACCGTGGCTCTCCCCGGGCTCTATGAACCTGCACATCTTGAAAGAGACGACGCGGAGAGCAAGAAAACGGGGACGGGAGCCGAAGAGAAAGTTGGATTGGATGCCTGGTCGCTAACCGACAAAATCAAGGCCAGAATTGACGAGCTCGACGTTTGCGATGGCGGAGTAATCCGGCAGAATCCCATCCCGGCACTTTTCCGCTTCATTGCCCAGGATTCCGAACAAGGCAAGCAACTGGCGAGCCATCTCTCCGGTCCCAAGCACCAACCTAAACTTCACGTGGTGTACAGCGTACCCATGGAACCCCGCGAACCCGACAAGCGGGACTGCAATGTCAACATCGTTGATGTGGGCCTGGCGGCCCTGAAGCTCTCCCGCCGTCGTGATACGCAGCTGGAAGTCCATCAGACCAACCTGCTCAGCCAGATGGAGCAGCAACTCCGCACCCTTGGAATCTCTCAGACCCGCATCAATCCTATTTTCGCCGATGAGATCGCTCCTGACGACGACCCTGTATTCAAGAACCCTCTGAACCCTACACGCGACGAAGTGCTGAATCACGTGGCCGCCGGCTGCCGCGCCACTCTACAGGTGCTCTACGTGGAAGACCTCGCCCAACTCGGGCATTCTTCGGGAGCGGAAACCATTTCATGCGCCAACCTGATGAAGAGAGTCTCCCGCCGTAAGGACCAGCAGCAGGAATTCCCGGGCCTGCCGGAGGTCTGCCTGGCCTGTACCAAGCTGTTGAAGGCCCCCAGGCTGGAACACGGTAAGGCGGTCCGCAAGGTTGTGAACACATGGTCGGCGCTGCTCGAAGAAAACGACGAACCGGCGAATCGCCAAAGCACAAATCCCACCTTGCCACTCCAAATCGACGCTGAGCCCCAGGCCGCTCTTGACCCTGTACATCCCAAGTCTGACGTAGATCTCGATGGAACCAGGCCGCGCATTGTTTTTGTGGCCAGCGGTGGCGTCTTCCGCGGCACCTTTCACGGCGGCATGATTGCCGCTCTTCTTACTGCGCGCATCAAGCCCGATCTGGTTGTCGGCGCTTCCGTGGGCACCATCATGGGCAGCGCGCTGGCTGCCGCCTTCTGTGCCCCGAACCATTCCGATGCCGTTGACGCCATTGAGGATCTCACGTCTGTGCTGCTCTCCGTAGACAAAGAGATCGCGTTCACTAAGCCTTTCAAGAATGCCACCCGCGATCTCGGCATACGTGCTCGCAATATCACGATCTCACCGAACGCTATCCGCAAAATGGTGCTAAGCGGCAGCAGGAGCGATGCCGCCTTCGCTGCCGTCGGCGCACCCTCCGCGCTGATCGACAGCATCTCCCACCTGCTCCTGATTCCGCACAAGTGGACCGCAAACATCGCCGCAGAATTCATTGCCGGTCACGTCACAGCCGCCACCAAGCGGCTGCTGAAGCAGTTGAAGCAAGAGACGCTTAAGCGCCTGAATATTGAAAACGCTCTCATCGGTACGTCTTTGATCCAGCCTACAGCCAACCGTCTCTTGATGGTTGACGGACTTGATCTCAAATCTATTCAGCCGTTTCGGAAGAAAGGAATTGCAGTCTACGGCACGACGGTTGATTTCTGGCGACAGCGGCCCGTGCTGCTGGGCGTCAAAACTAAGGACCGCGGACCGCTTTACGACTTTGTTGAAGCCGCGCTCAGCTCCAGCGCATTTCCCTGTGTCTTCTCACCTCGCCGGGAAAGCGATCTTTATCCTGGCACCGGCTCTCCTACAACTCTCTTCAGCGACGGAGGAATGTTCGACAACCTGCCCTTCCTGCCCGCCATCGAGATCCTCTCCAAGGCGCAGGTCAAGAAGATCGAAGAGGAGAAAGCCACGACCGGCGAGAACCGTAGCGCTATTGATGTCTCGCTTGACGCATTGGGCCGACGCTGGGAACAACCCGACCTTCTGCTTGCCGGCGCCCTCGATATAAACCTGCAGCAACAGCAGAAGCTCAACAACACCTTCGACAATATCGTCCAGATCACTCGCCGCGCCTCGGCTTTGCAGAACAACGTAAAAATCAAGAGCTTCGAGCAGGTAATGATGGCCCTCGATGAGCAAATCGGGCTGCTTGCCAAACACGCACCTAAACATCCCGCCCGAGGCACTCTCGATCACCGTTTCCTCGACCGCGTTGTCAATGCCTCTGTTCTGCCCGTCTATCCGGCCGACCCGGAACACCTGAACGGCACGTTTGCTTTCTGCGCCAGTACCGGTTTGGATAAAGGACGGCTCAAAGATTCCATCGCCAACGGCTGCTTCCAAACATTTAAAGCATTAACTGATCCTGACGCTGCCTCCGATTTTGCTTCCTCCGACATGGCTGCCGAAGGCAGAGAATCGAGCCCTCTCCAACGCACGTTCAGAGCACTCAAAGGATGCGGCAAAATGCCCGATATTGAGTGGCAAACCGATGCTGTTTCAATCCCACCGCATCGAACTGGTGACCAGCAGAAGACTGAAGAGCAGACAACACCGCGTGCGGGCGAGTGCAAGTTCTTCCGCTGCTCGAGTTTTTCTGGCGAATGGCCAAGTGTGAAACCCCGCGGCACCGTCCAGAACTTTACGTGCCCGTTCTACCAGGCGGCCGATCAAATTGACGTTGAGATTGCCAAGCTGAAATCAGACAGCGCCGAATATCTCAGGCAATCAAAGCAACGCGAGCACGATAACCATAAGCTCGCAAAAGAGATTGCGAAGGAAATTAAGAAATGGTGGTTCGACAGCGGGATTGCGATTGAGGACTTCGCAAGGCGGCAGTTCAAGCGCGCTGATTATACTGAGACGCTTGCCAGACTGAAGACGGCGGGCGGTGCTCATATTCAGGAGCTTGAGAAGCGCGCCAGCGCCATCCAGGAGATTGCCGACAGGCTTTCCAATGAAATTTCCAAACACAAATCCGATGTCAGGAGCTCTATCCAGAAGATGAAACAACGCCGGGACTCAGTCCGGGAGATCCATGGCCGCTGCATCACCGATGAAGTGCACATTCGCGCTCACGACGAAGCGAAAATAGCCACAAAGGCCGCCCCACCATCGCTTCCCTCACCCTCGCCCACGCAGCCCCATCCACTGGCAAAATCAGTAACTGGCAATCAGCCGAGCCCTGAGGAAGCATCCAGCAGGTTTCCTTGAAGCTTTTCGGCGGTAGCGCAGTGGACGTCCAGATGATAGAGGCGATTTGCAGCTTGCGCTTGTAGGTGACCGTGTAGCTGTCAAGGTGCTCTCAGAGGCCTTGGAATCCTATTTCTGTCCCACATTCTTCACGATCTGCTCGGCGTAGTAATTGTGAATTTCGGCATTGTCGTGGAGGGCTTCGTCGTAGGCTGCTCGCAGCAGTTGTTCGCGTTGGCCGCGCAGTTGATTTCTGA
>DATMMY010000144.1:0-9669 GCA_035569515.1 Candidatus Solibacter sp.
CGCCGCAAATTTGTTATGTCTTATGTCTAAAGATCAGTGGACCGCGGTAGACCGTTACATCACCGATCTGCTTGTGCCGCCTGATCCGGCGCTGGACGCGGCGCTCCAGGCCAGCTCTGCGGCCGGGCTGCCGGCGATCAATGTCGCACCCAACCAGGGCAAGTTTCTCATGTTGCTGGCGCAGATTCGAGGAGCACGAAACATCCTGGAGATTGGGACGTTGGGTGCCTACAGCACTATCTGGCTGGCGCGGGCGCTGCCTGCTGACGGCCGCCTGATCACTCTGGAAGCCGATCCTAAACACGCTGAAGTGGCCCGCGCCAACATTGAGCGCGCTGGCTTCACCCATATGGTTGAGCTGCGCCTGGGGCCGGCTCTGGAGACGCTGCCAAAACTCGCCGCCGAGGGTCGCGGTCCCTTTGACCTGATCTTCATTGACGCCGATAAGCCAGGCTATCCCGACTACTTCCGGTGGGCGCTTAAACTCTCCCGTCGCGGCAGTGTGATCATCGCCGATAACGTAGTGCGTGACGGAGAGGTGATTGACCCGGCCAGTGACGATCCCCGAGTTCAGGGAATGCGCCGTTTCAACGAATTGCTGGCCGCTGAGCCACGAGTGAACGCCACGGAGATCCAGACCGTGGGTAGCAAAGGCTATGACGGCTTTGCGATTGCCCTGGTGATTGCGGAGCAATAAGACCTGTGCTCTAGCGGTTTGGCATCTATCGGGGCTGGCATGTAACCTCAGGGCCATGATAACTATCTCATTGCTAATGGCTTGGTGAAGGTCTACTGTCAGGGCTAGAGGCAAATACCCCCAAATGCAACTAATGAATCGCACGAGACTTGTTCTAAACCAAGAAACTCTCAGACACCTCACCATTCCCGTTAGTGAGCCTTTCAACTATACAACGATGCCACATTGTCCCACTGGCGCTGTTCCGCTGGCCGAAGTTCGCTAAGATACTAGTGGAAGCCGCTCATTGAATGGGCGGCTTACCTACTGTTTCCTGCTCTATCTCCGTCTCTTCTTCGGCCCTAGCTCCACCTTGCTGCGGGCGCGGTTCTTGATCCAGATGGGTGTGCCTACAAATCCAAAGGCTTTGCGAATCTGGTTTTGCAGAAAGCGTTCGTAGGAGAAGTGCAGCTTCACATCTTTGTCGGTAAACAGGACAAAGGTTGGAGGAGAGGCTGAGGCCTGGGTCATATAGAAGACTTTGACCTTCTGCCGGTGGGGGACGCCTGCCCGGTCAAAATCCACGTTCTCAACGAAGCGGTTCATCTGCGAGGTGCCGATGCGCTTGCGGCGTTCACTGGCCACCAGATCCAGCACCTTGAACAGCTTGTCCAGGTTCTTTCCCTCGGACGCGGAGATAAAAACAACCGGAGCGTAGTCCAGGAACTTGAGCGCCCTTCGCACCTGCTGTTCGTAAAGATCGCGGTCTGCCGGGGGGCGGCCATCTTTGCGCGAGGGACCGACCAGGTCCCATTTGTTGACCACAACAATCACCGATCGCCCGCTTTCATGGGCATAGCCGCCAATGGTGGCGTCCAGTGCGGTTATGCCTTCCGGCCCGTCGATCAGAAGCAGGGCCACGTCAGCGGCCTCCAGGTGCTTGCGGGCCATGACCACGGAAAGTTTCTCGGCCATCAGATGGGTCTTGCCCTTGCGACGGATGCCGGCTGTATCAATAAAGCGGTAACTCTTGCCTTGCCTTTCGATCAACTCATCTACGGCGTCACGCGTGGTGCCGGCGACGGGAGAGACAATCGCCCGCGAAGTTCCTGTCATGGCATTGAGCAAAGTAGATTTGCCCACGTTCGGACGGCCAATGATGGCTACCTTGGTTTCCCGCTCCACTACCGGAGCCGGACTTGGTTCCTGGATTCCTTCCTGAGCCTCTTCCTGGATTACATCCCGTGCTGCTGCCCGGATTTCAGCCGGCGAGTAGTCATGCGCCTCTGCAAGTTCCGCGGCCTCGGCATCTGTAGGAGGAATCAATTGCATGGCGGCATCCAATAGTTCGGCTGTGCCTAGCCCGTGCTCGGCGGAAATCGGAAATACCTGATCGATGCCCAGGGTCCTGAAATTTTCAGCCTCGGCTTCCAATTTCTGGGCATCCACCTTGTTGACAGCCAGAAAGAGCGGCTTTCCCAGACGCCGCAAAAGGCGGACCAACTCATAGTCCGGAGCGGCAAGTTCCGTCCGCAGATCAACTACCAGCACAATTACATCTGCCTCTTCCAGGGCCACACGCGCCTGGCGGAAAATCTCGCCGGGGATGAAGTCCTTGTCGTCGGGAATGATTCCCCCCGTATCCACGACGCGCAGCCGGCGGCCGATCCAATTCGCCTCGCCATACAGCCGGTCGCGGGTGATGCCAGGCTCGTCCCCCACAATGGCGCGTCGAGAACCCACCAGCCGGTTAAAGAGCGTGGACTTTCCCACATTGGGCCGGCCAACGATGGCCAGTAATGGAATTCGTGTTTTGGCGATAGTTTCTGACAACGAAAGCTCCTGACGGTTCTGCGGCTTGTAGTTCGCCCGCTAAGGTGATGTTACAGCTGCCGGTGATAGGGCGGCAGGCTCTTCGGCCCAATCTGCTCTCTGAGGGCTGGCTATCCTTGATGTTCCTTTGTGGTGAAAGGCTCCCCTCGCTAAACTTTGGGATGAGGGGAATAAGCTATTATAAAGCGACGACCCGCCGTGCCCTTCTCGTCCAATTCCGAAGCCCCTGCGCGCGACAAGCCCCGCTCATTTCCTACTCTCTATCAGTTCTTTGCTCCCAAGGGGCTGCTGAGCCAGGCCCATCCGAATTATGAGTTCCGCCGGGGCCAGCTTCAGATGGCTGAGGCCGTGGAGCAGGCCATGCAGGAGCGCAAGCATCTGATCGTGGAAGCCGGCACCGGAACGGGGAAAACCCTGGCCTATCTGCTGCCGGTGATCCGCAGCGGCGGACGCGTGATTGTCTCCACCGGCACCAAGAACCTTCAAGAGCAGCTCTTCTTTAAGGATATTCCATTTCTGGAGCAGCATCTGGGAAAGCTGCGCGTCTGCTACATGAAAGGACGCAACAATTATCTTTGCCGGCAAAAACTTTACGATCTGGTGGCCCAGCCCTCCCTGAGCGGCCTGGTGAACATTGACCATCTCCAGCAGATTGCGGAGTGGGAAGGAACCACGGAAAGCGGCGACCGGACAGAGCTGACAGCCTTGCCGGAAAACAGCCAGCTATGGCAAAAACTCGATGCCGGAACCGAGCGCTGTACCGGACAGGACTGCAAGCAGTGGGACCGCTGCTTTATCACCGAGATGCGCCGCCGGATGCTGGACAGCGATATCATCATCGTCAATCATCATCTCTTCTTTGCCGACCTTGCCTTGAAACAGGCGGGCGTACCCAACGGCGTCCTGCCGGAGTTCACGACAGTCATTTTTGACGAGGCCCATGAACTGGAAGATGTGGCCAGCAGCTACTTTGGAGTGAGCGTAAGCAATCTGCGTTTTGAAGAGCTGGCTCGCGATATTGAGACCAAGCTTACGCAGGAAAAGGCAATGCGTCCGACCCTGCTGCAGGCGCTGGCCCGTCTGCGCGAACGCTCGGCTTTTTTCTTCAGTGTTTTGCCCAAGGGACAAGGCAGGTTCGCCTTTACCAACCGCTCCGAGTTCCTGGAAGAAAAAGGCACCGAGTATGACGCGGTGATGCAGGGCCTGCAATGGATCTTCTCCGAGCTTCAGTTGATCACCGACAAGGTCCCGGAGGTCGCTAACTTTGCCCGCCGCACCCAGGAGATGCACACCCAACTGGAATTCATCATTCAGGGAACGGACAGAAATATCGTCTACTGGATTGAACATCGTGGCGAAGCGCGCCGGGGGCGTACCGGGCAAACGCACATCATCCTCCAGGCCACGCCGATTGATGTTTCGCAGATTCTGAAGCAGTCGCTGTTTGCGGACATGGATACCGTGGTGCTGACCTCGGCGACATTAGCGGTTGCGGCGGGGCTGCAGGGCGGCAACTTTGATTACATCCGGCAACGCCTGGGAATGGAGCATGCACGCGAACTGGTCGTTCCTTCACACTTTGATTATGCCCGCCAGGCAATCCTTTATATTCCGCCTGACCTGCCCGCTCCTACCGAGAAGACGTTCGTAGAAAAGGCTGCAGAGAAAATTCGCAGGCTGCTCGCCATCACACAGGGGCGCGCCTTTTGCCTCTTCACCAGCCATTCCCAGATGCGCCAGATTCATGATCTGCTGGCGGACCAGCTTGATTTCCCCGTGTTGTTGCAAGGCTCTGCCCCCAAGAATGCGCTTCTGGAGCAGTTCCGCCTTACCCCCAATGCGGTTCTGTTTGCCACCGGGTCTTTCTGGCAGGGCGTGGACGTTCAAGGCGAACAGTTAAGCTGCGTGATCGTTGATCGTTTGCCCTTTGCCGTGCCCAGCGATCCGGTGGTTGCGGCGCGCATCCAGGCCATCAATGACGCGGATGGTAATGCCTTCTATGAGTATCAGGTCCCGTCCGCGGTCATCGCCCTTAAGCAGGGTTTCGGCCGCCTCATACGCTCTATCAAAGACCGGGGCCTGCTGGTCCTGCTGGACAACCGGATTCTGAAACAACGTTATGGCAAGGTGTTCCTGGAAAGCCTTCCTCCGTATAAGAAGACCAACGACCTGGCGGATGTGGAGCAGTTCTTTGGGGTTAGACAGTAACCTGCAAGATCTTCTCACCGCAAGGGGCGCGAAGGACGCAAAGGAACACAACGACAAGCAAAATCAACCTCACCGCGAACCACAGAGGACACAAAAGAACGCAGAGGAAGAAAAAGCAAAACCTCAACGCAGAGGGCGCAGAGTAAAAGTAGAGGGCGCAGAGGAATCCACGAAATAAGGCGGAGTGCTCCACGCACAAAACAAATAGTAAGCGCTTTATAGCGAAATGGCGATTCAACAGACCATGATGGGTGATCATTCTTCCGCGTTGGCATTGCCTCGCTGCCGGACATTACAATAGAGGGTTAGGAATCAAGAGCCGCCGGAGGCCGTAAGATCTCCGGCAAGGGGAGCGGATGTACGAAGTTACAGTAGAAGACTCATTTGCCGCAGGTCACTACCTGCGTAATTACAAGGGAAAATGCGAGAACCCGCACGGGCACAACTACAAAGTGCGGGTAACTTTGCGGGGCGCCGAACTGGACCGCGCCGGCCTGCTGCTTGATTTCCGCGACCTGAAAGATGTGATGAAACACGTCATCGACCGGCTGGACCACCAGATGCTTAACGACATAGAACCGTTCACGCTACTCAATCCGTCTGCGGAAAACATCGCTAAGTATTTCTATGACGAAGCCAATAGCCGGTTGAAGTCGGTGACCAACGGCAGGGTTGCCGTAGGGGATGTCACGATCTGGGAGACCGATACCACCACGGCTCGGTATTCCGAATAAGAGAGCGGTTTCAGAAATAGTGTAGCCGGCAAAGGCGAAAACCGATTTAGCCACGAATTCACGCGAATGAACGCGAATGGGAATGCTGTAGCGAGAGTCTCTGGTTCTCGCAACCGTTCTGGCAAGGATGGTTGGGGGGGTCTCCAGAGACTCCCTTTGTAAGTTGTAGAAAACGCAAGGGGCGGTTCTGGCTAAAGGCGAAAACCGATTTAGCCACGAATTCACGCGAATGAACGCGAATGGGAATGCTGTAGCGAGAGTCTCTGGTTCTCGCAACCATTCTGGCAGGGGATGGTTGGGGGCTGTTACTTGTCTCGCATTCGCGCGGTTCTACACTAAAAGCTAAAAATGCTATCGAAGCAGCCAGAGGAAAGTTAAGAGCAGAATCCACAGCCGGGGGCGGCTGTGCCACACTTTGATGCAGATTACCGAGATTTACCGGTCCATCCAGGGCGAATCGTCTTTTGCGGGGCTCCCGTGTATTTTCGTGCGTCTTACCTCCTGCAACCTGCGCTGCTCCTGGTGTGACAGCGAATATACCTTCACCGGAGGCAAGAAGATGTCTCCCGAAGAGGTGGAGCGGGAAACCTCCGCGTTGGCGTCCGGCGGGTTGGTGGAGTTCACCGGGGGAGAGCCCATGCTGCAGGAGCGCGAACTGGTGCCCCTGATGGAGCGCCTGATTGCGCGTGGGTATACTTTGTTATTGGAGACCAGCGGTGAGCGCCCACTGGAGCGCGTCCCGCGCGAAGTGCACAAGATTGTGGATGTAAAGTGCCCCGGCTCCGGAGAAGGCGGGACGTTCCGGGAGAGCAATCTGGCTGTGCTCGGCCAGCGCGATGAAGTTAAGTTTGTGATTGCCGACCGGGAAGATTACGAATTTGCCCGGGACTTTTCGCGGCAACACGAGCTGGAACAAAAGGCAGGAGGCGTGATTTTTTCTCCTGCATTTTTCAAGAATCCCAGTCCGGCGCGCGATTCATCGAATTGCCAGCTCGATCCCCGGTTGCTGACCGAGTGGATTCTGGAAGACCGGCTCAATGTGCGCCTGGGATTGCAGATTCATAAGTTTATATGGGAGCCGGCCACCAAGGGCGTGTAGCGTAACCCGTCTGAAACAAAGAAGTTGCGAGACATATTTTCACGCGGACGGGCAGCTATTCTGGCTCCGGGGCCATCAGAACCAGCAGAACCAACAGGACCTAACTTAGGGAGTTGCTTTTGGCCGGAGAAAAATCGCGGTCGGTCGTGCTGTTGAGCGGAGGGATGGATTCGTGCGTCTGCGCCGCGCTGGCCGTCCGTGACACCGAGGCTTCTGCCCTGCATGTCAGCTACGGCCAAAAGACCGAGTCGAGAGAGCGGCGGTCTTTTGAGAGCATCTGCGACAAGCTGAAAATAGGTAGGCGCCTGGTATACAGAAATGAAGCCTTGAAAGCCATTGGAGGATCGGCGCTTACCGATGCCGACATCAATGTGCCGGAGGCCAGCGAACAAATAGGCGGGGCCGGCATCCCCATCACTTATGTGCCGTTCCGCAATGCCCATTTTCTGGCGGCGGCGGTAAGCTGGGCAGAGGTACTTGGGGCAACCAGCGTCTATATTGGCGCGGTAGAGCAGGATAGTTCCGGCTACCCTGATTGCCGTCCGGCTTATTACCAGGCTTTTAATCAGGTGATCAAAGCAGGCACCCGGGAGGGCAAAATTCAGATCGCTACCCCGTTGATTGCTATGCGAAAATCAGAGATCGTGAGGCTCGGGCTGCAGTCAGGAGCGCCGTTTGATTTGACCTGGTCCTGTTACAGCCGCGAAGATAGAGCTTGTGGAATTTGTGAAAGCTGCGTGCTTCGGTTAAGGGCCTTTGAAGCTGTGGGCGCGGTCGATCCGCTGCCGTATGCGGCCCAGGCCGTAAGTCGTCAAGTTTAGGAGTTCAAGTTCAGCCGGGAGGCGTATTAACAATGAAGAAGCATTCAATTCTTATGGCGCTGGCAGCTTTGCTGTTCGCGCTTTGTTCCGTGCCCTCATGGGCGCAAACGGCGCAGGTCAGGGGCAAGGTAATTGGGCAGGACAGTAATCCGGTCGTCGGCGCTCAGGTGGTATATCTGGATGCCGATACGGGAAGAAGCTACAAGTACAAGACAGACAAAAAGGGCGAGTTCTCCGCCATCGGCTTGCAGTTCGCCAACTATCAGGTCACCATTACCAGCCCATCGGGAGAGCAGCTTTTCAGCAGAAAGAGAATCGCGGTCGGCCCGAATCCGGAAGAAAATGTCCTGAGCGTGGATCTCTCAAAGAATCCGCCTCCAGCTGCTGGCCAGGAAAGTTCGGGCGGGACCACAGGAGCAGGAGGACAGGAGAAGACCGAGCAGCCCAAGCTGACCAAAGAGCAGCAGGCGCAGATGGAAGCTCTTAGAGCAAAACGGGCCCAGGCGATCAACCAGAACAACATCATCAGCCAGGTCAATGCCGCTATGCAGGCCAAGAACTATGAAGAGGCTTCCACCGGCCTGAGGCAGCTTATCCAGACGGATCCTAACAAGTACGAGTACTACTCCGGGCTAGGGACGGCACAGCTGAATTTGGGCCAATATGAAGATGCGGTGCAGACCCTTGACAAGGGCATTCAACTGGCTGAGAACCCTACCGATCCCAAGCAAGATCCAGCTAAGGCCAAGGCTGCCGCAGGCCAGATGCTGACCAACCTGGGGAATGCCTACCTGAAGCTCAAAAAGAACAAAGAGGCCGTTGAGTCCTTCGAAAAAGCAGCCTCGCTGGATCCCAATCCGGGGACGGCATACTACAATTTGTGCGCCACTCAGTACAACACGGGCAATATGGAGGGCGCAGCGGCAGCTTGCGACAAGGCCATTGCCGCCGATCCCACCAAGGCCGATGCCTACTTCATTAAGGGTTCGTCCATGTACGGCTCAGGCAAGCTGGATAAAGAAGGCAAATACAGCGTGCCTCCAGGTACTGCGGAAGCCTTGAACAAGTATCTCGAACTCGCGCCCACCGGTGCTCATGCCGCAGACGTTAAGGCCATGCTGGAAGCCGTAGGCGCCAAGATTGAGACCACTTATCACGGGAAGAAGAAATAGCTGGCAGCTGCTAGCTGCTAGCTTCTGGCTGCTAGCTTTGGAGCAAAGCTCGTTGCTTCATTTGTAACGCGGCTTATTGTTTCATTCTCGATGAAGAGTTTGGGCTGAACGCTTCGATGACTTAAAAGGGGATGGGAGCATCCGCTTTAGCCAGTAGCTAGCAGCTCATCGCCAGCAGCTTCCTCATGCGTAAGTTCTGGGAAAATCCGGTTTCCGTTGCCGACGTGCCTCAAGATGCGCGGGCGCCGGAGTCTTTCCAGGTGGGTACGGTGCGCATTGAGCCTCCTACGGTTCTGGCCCCCATGGCAGGAGTGACCGATACGGTTTTCCGCCGGTTCATCCGGAACGCCAGCTTTGTTCATAAGCCTGAAACCGTAATGGCCCTGCCGCCGGAGCACGCCGATGGCAGCGTGAAATTGAATCCCGAAAAATCGGGCTGCGGGCTGATTATGACGGAGTTCACCTCCGCCGACGGCCTCTCGCGCACGCGTGAATCCAAGCGCAAGCGCTACCTGCACTTCTACCAGGATGAGCATCCAATCTCTGCCCAGCTCTTTGGCAGTGATCCTGCCACTCTTTCCGAAGCAGCCAGGATCGTGGAAGACGCCGGGTTTGATCTGGTTGACCTGAACCTGGGGTGCCCGGCCAAGCGCGTGGTCAAGTGCAACGGCGGCTCGGGATTGCTGAAAGACCTTCCGGTGATTGGCCGCATCTTCGAAACCATACGGGCCGCGGTGACGATTCCTTTCACGGTGAAGTTCCGCATGGGATGGGATGACAGTAACCTGGTATGCGTGGAGCTGGCGCGAATGGCCGAAGACTGCGGGCTCAACGCTGTGGCCCTGCACGCGCGAACGCGTGAGCAAGGCTATAGCGGTCAGGCCCGGTGGGAATGGATTGCCGCCGTCAAGGACGCGGTCAAGATCCCGGTGATCGGCAACGGCGACATCAGGACGCCCGAAGATGCAATGGCCATGTTTGCGCGGACCGGCTGTGACGCGGTGATGATTGGCCGCACCGCCGCTTCGAACCCCTGGATCTTCCGCCAGATCCGCCAGTTCATTGAGAGTGGCCGCTACGATCAGCCCACCGATGCCGACCGCTATGAGATGATCCGCACCTATTT